>DATEJJ010000340.1:0-10036 GCA_035278125.1 Rugosimonospora sp. | reverse complement strand
GCTCGGCACCCCGGACCGCCGCCCGGGCCGCGTTCCGCGCCGGGTACCCGGACGGGCCCGCGCTCTGGGACGACGACGAGGAGCTGGCCGCCCGGGCGGTACCCGCGCCTCGCGCGCCGGCCGACACGCTGGACGCGATCGAGACGCACGCGACCCGACTGGAGCCGGAAGAGCAGCAGCTCCTCGCGTACGCCATCGACGAGCACGCACCGGTGGAGATCCACTACATGGACGCGCAGGGCGAGCACAGCGTCCGGGTGATCGAGGACATGGAGCTGGCCGGCGCGGCCGTCGAGGCGTGGTGCCGGCTACGCGAGGACGGCAGGTTGTTCATGCTGGACCGGATCGAGGGGGTCGCGCCCGCATAATGTGCGGGTGGCGCGCACGTTGTACCTCACCGGGCTGGAGCCGGGCGGTGGCAAGTCCACCGTCGCGCTCGGCGTGATGGAGCTGCTGTCCCGGCGGGTACGCCGGCTGGGCGCGTTCCGGCCGCTGCGGCGCGGTACCGACGCCATCCTGGACCTGCTCCGCGACCAGTACCAGCTGGACCTGATCGGGCACGGCGCGAGCTACGCCGAGGCGGCCGCGCTGATCGCGGACGGGCGGCTGGACGAGCTGGTCGGCCAGGTGGTGGACCGGTACCGCGGGCTGGCCGGGGAGGCGGACGCGGTGCTGGTGGTCGGCACCGACTTCGGCAGCGACGGCGGCCCGCACTCTTCGGGTGGTCTCCCCGACGAGCTGGCGCTCAACATACGGATCGCGAACGAGCTGGGCGCGGCGGTACTGGCCGTGCTCGACGGGCGGGGGCGGGACGCGGACGACCTGGCCGCCGCGGTGCGGGGCGCGTACCACACGCTGGCCGACCTGCACGCGACCCAGGTGGCCGTGGTGGCCAACCGGGTGGCCCCGGGCGAGCGGGACAAGGCACTGTCCGCTGTGGACGATCTGCCGCTGCCGGTGTACGCGGTACCGGACGTGCCGGCGGTGTCCGCGCCCACCGTGGCCGAGGTGGCCGACGCGCTGGGTGCCCGGCGGCTGCTCGGCGGCCCGGAGGCGTACGCCCGCGACGTGCTGGACGTGGTCGTGGGCGGCGCGACCGTACCCACCCTGCTGGACTACCTGCACGACGGCGCCCTGGTCGTCACCCCGGGCGACCGCGCCGACCTGGTCGTGCTGGCCTACGCGGTGAACGCCGCCGGTACCGCGGCCCTGGCCGGCCTGGTCCTCACCGTCGGCCTGTCCCCCGACGCGCGCGTGCTGGACCTGGCCCGCCGGCTCGGTGACGGCCTGCCCATGATGGTGGTCGAGCCGGACAGCTTCAGCACGGTGTCCCGGCTCGCGGGGCTGGAGGGCCGGCTGCGGGCGGGCAACCCGCGCAAGGTGCAGGCCGCGCTCGGCGCGTTCGAGTCCGCTGTGGACGGTGCCGAACTGGCCGGGCGGCTGGACATCGCGCGCTCGTCCCGGGTCACCCCGCTGATGTTCGAGTACGAGCTGATTTCCCGCGCCCGCGCCGCCTCCCGCCACGTGGTGCTGCCCGAGGGTACCGAGGAGCGGATCCTGCGCGCGGCCGAGATCCTGCTGCGCCGGGGCGTCTGCCGGCTCACCCTGCTCGGGCCACCGGACGGGGCGCGGCGGCGGATCCGGGAACTCGGCCTGTCCCTCCCTGAAGTGTCCATTGTGGATCCAGTGGCGTCGCCGTGGCGCGAGGAGTTCGCGGCCGGGTACGCGCGGCTGCGCGCGCACCGCGGCGTCACCCTGGACGCGGCGCGCGACACGGTCACCGACGAGAACTACTTCGGCACCATGATGGTCCACAGTGGATACGCCGACGCGATGGTCTCCGGCGCGGTACACCCGACAGCCGACACGATCCGGCCGGCGTTCGAGATCATCAGGACCGTACCCGGTGTCTCGGTGGCCTCGTCCGTCTTCTTCATGTGCCTGCCGGAGCAGGTGCTGGTGTACGGCGACTGCGCCATCAACCCGGACCCCGACCCGGACCAGCTCGCCGACATCGCCATCTCCTCGGCCGCCACCGCCGCCATGTTCGGCGTGGAGCCCCGGATCGCGATGCTGTCCTACTCCACCGGCGCCTCCGGGCACGGTGCCGACGTGGACAAGGTCGCCGCCGCCACCGCGCTGGTCCGCTCCCGCCGCCCGGATCTCGCCGTGGACGGCCCGATGCAGTACGACGCCGCGGTGGATCCCGGCGTAGCGGCCACCAAGCTGCCGGGCAGTACGGTCGCCGGCCACGCCACGGTGTTCATCTTCCCGGACCTGAACACCGGCAACAACACGTACAAGGCGGTGCAGCGCTCGGCCGGCGCGGTCGCGGTCGGTCCGGTGCTGCAGGGGCTGCGCAAGCCGGTCAACGACCTGTCCCGCGGTGCGACGGTACCGGACATCGTGAACACCGTCGCCATCACGGCGGTACAGGCATGATCCTGGTACTCAACTGCGGCTCCTCGTCCATCAAGTACCGCCTCTTCGACGGCGACCTGCGCGTGCTGGACCGGGGGCTGATCGAGCGGATCGGCGAGCCGGACGGGCCGGCTTCGCACGCGGACGCGCTGCGGGACACCGCCGGGCGGCTGCGGCTGGACTCGCCAGACCTGAGCGCGATCGGGCACCGGGTGGTGCACGGCGGCGCCCGGTTCGTGCGGCCCACCCTGCTGACCGGTGACGTGCTCGCCGCCATCGAGGAGCTGACCCCGCTGGCGCCGCTGCACAACCCGCCCAACCTCGCCGGCATCGCGGTGACCCGGCGGCTGCGGCCCGAGGTACCGCAGGTGGCCGTGTTCGACACCGCGTTCCACGCGACGCTGCCGCCGGCCGCGTACACCTACGCGCTGGACGCCGAGCTGGCCGCGCGGCTGCGCATCCGGCGGTACGGTTTCCACGGCACCTCGCACGCGTACGTCTCCCGGCAGGCCGCCACCCTGCTCAACCGTCCACTGGAGACGGTGAACAGCATCGTGCTGCACCTGGGCAACGGTGCCTCCGCCTGCGCCGTCCAGGGTGGACGGTCGGTGGAGACGTCGATGGGCATGACGCCGCTGGAGGGGCTGGTGATGGGTACCCGCACCGGCGACCTCGACCCGGCCGTCGTGCTGCACCTGGAGCGGCACGCCGGGCTACCCGCCGATGAGGTGGACCGTACCCTCAACCGGCGCGGCGGGCTGCTCGGCCTGTCCGGCGACAACGACATGCGCGAGGTACTGTCCCGCCGCGCGGCCGGCGACCCCGCGGCGGTACTCGCCTTCGACGTGTACTGCCACCGCATCCGCAAGTACGTGGGCGCGTACGCCGCGGTGCTGGGCCGCCTGGACGCGGTCGCCTTCACCGGTGGCGTGGGCGAGAACGCGGCACCGGTCCGGGCCGCCACCCTGGACGGGCTGGACCTGCTCGGCATCGCCGTGGACCCGGCACGCAACTCGGCGGCGTCCCGCGACCGCCGGCTCATCTCGCCGGACGGAGCCAAGGTGGCGGTCTGCGTCATCCCCACCGACGAGGAACTGGAGATCGCGCAGGAGACGCTCGGGGTGGTGGCCGCTCAGCGGGAGTGATCGAGCACGATCTTGCCGAACACGTCCCCGGCGGCCAGGTGCTCGAACGCCTGGCGTACCTCGGAGAAGCCGTAGACCGAGTCGATGATCGGCCGGATGTCGCGCGTCGCGCAGAGCGAGAGCAGCGCGCCCAGCTCCTCCCGGGTACCCATGGTGGAGCCCACGATCTCCAGTTGCAGGAAGAACACCCGGCGCAGGTCCACTGTGGCCAGATGCCCGCCGGTGGAGCCGGAGGTGACGATCCGGCCACCCGGCGCGGCGCTCTTCAGCGAGTGGTCGAAGGTGGGCGCCCCGACGGTCTCGATGACCACGTCCACCCGCTCCGGCAGCCGGGCACCCGGCTCCAGCGCGGTCGCGCCGAGCGCCGCGATCCGCTCCCGCTTGCCCGGGTCGCGGCTGGTCGCGTACACCCGCGCGCCCAGCGCCCGGCCGAGTACCACCGCCGCCGTGGCCACCCCGCCACCGGCACCCTGTACCAGCACCGACCCGCCCTCGGGCAGCCGCCCGCGTACCCGCAGCATCCGGTACGCGGTCAGCCAGGCGGTCGGCAGGCAGGCAGCCTCCGCGAAGGTCAGCTCGGGCGGCTTGGGTACCAGGTTGCGCCGCGGTACCGACACCGTCTCGGCCAGCGTGCCCGGGTACTTCTCGGACAGCAGGCTGCGCTTGGCGTCCAGCGTCTCGTCCGCGAGCCCGCTCTCGCCGATCACCGCGTGCACCACGACCTCGGTGCCATCCGGGTCGGTTCCGGCCGCGTCACAGCCGAGGATCATCGGCAGCCGTTCGGCGGGCAGCCCGACGCCGCGCAGCGACCAGAGGTCGTGGTGGTTGAGCGCGCTGGCCCGCACCTGAACGGGTACCCATTCGTCCGGCGTCTCCGGCTTGAGGTCGCCTACGGCCAGCCCGGCCAGCGGGTCATCCGGGTTGATCGCGGCGGCGTACGCGGCGAGCACTCACACCCCCGGTCCGGCGGCGCCGGCGACGGCCTTGGCCACGGCGGGCGCCACCCGCGGGTCCAGCGGGCTGGGCACGATCGCGTCCGGCCGCAGGTCTTCGGCGGCCACGGCGGCGATCGCGTCGGCGGCGGCCACCTTCATCCGCTCGGTGATCCTGAGCGCGCCGCTGTCCAGGGCACCCCGGAACACACCGGGGAACGCCAGCACATTGTTGATCTGGTTCGGGAAGTCGCTGCGGCCGGTGGCCACGATCGACGCGTACCTCGCCGCCACCTCGGGGTGCACCTCGGGCGTCGGGTTCGCCAGCGCGAACACGATCGAGCCGGACGCCATGCCGGCGACCGCCTCCTCCGGGATCGAGCCGCCGGAGACCCCGACGAGCACGTCCGCGCCGCGCAGCGCCTCGGCGATGCCGCCGGTACGCCCGGCCCCGTTGGTCAGGTCGGCCAGCGCCGCCTTCTCGCCGCTGATGTCAGACCGTCCCTTGTGGAGGATGCCGCGCGAGTCGCAGACCAGCACGTCGGTCGCGTTGACCCCGCCGGCGATGAGCATCCGGGTCACCGCGCTGCCGGCCGCACCCGCACCGGACACGACCACGCGCAGTTCCCACATCTTGCGGTGCAGCAGCTTGACCGCGTTGCGCAGGGCGGCGAGCACCACGATCGCGGTGCCGTGCTGGTCGTCGTGGAAAACCGGGATGGGCAGCGCCTCGATCAGACGCCGCTCGATCTCGAAGCAGCGGGGCGCGGCGATGTCCTCCAGGTTGATCCCGCCGAACGAGGGGGCCAGCGCGGTGACGGTCGCGATGATCTCCTCCACGTCCTGCGTGGCCAGGCAGATCGGTACCGCGTCCACGCCGCCGAACTGCTTGAAGAGCACCGCCTTGCCCTCCATCACCGGCATCGCCGCCTGCGGCCCGATGTTGCCCAGGCCCAGCACCGCCGAGCCGTCGGTCACCACCGCGACCGCGTTGCCGACCCAGGTGTACCGGCGCGCGAGCGACGGGTCCGCCGCGATCGCCTCGCACACCCGGGCCACCCCGGGCGTGTACGCGAGGGAGAGATCCTCCCGCGTGGCCACCGGCACGGTCGACGCGACGGCCATCTTGCCGCCCTCATGCAGGGAGAAAACCGGATCGTCCGTCATACCCTCAACCCCCAAACGTCATGCCTCTGTCCCTGGAGCAGGCCGGCGCCGGTGGCGGTGGTCAAGGCGCCGGGCGCGCGTGCGCGGGGGTGTCCCGGTACCCGACCGAGCATAATGCGTGTCCACGACGTGGGAAGTGAGCGGGGTCACCCGGCCCGCTTGACCAGGCGTACCGGCGGCCACCACCGCAGCAGTACCCGACCCACCACCTCGGCCGGCCCGTACCGACGGGAGTCGTCGCGTACCAGAGCGTTGTCGCCCTCCACCCACCAGCCCGTACCGTGTGGCCGCACCGCGCGCTTGACCACCAGGTCCGACACCCCCGCGAACCGCGCCACCACGATGTCGCCCGGCCGCACCAGCGAGGTACGCAGCACCAGGATCGCGTCGCCGTGCCGGAGCGCCGGCACCATCGACGGCCCCTCGACCAGGGCGGCGAACAGCCTGCCTGCGGGTACGGTCACCGGGTCGCCTCCGTCCAGGCAGTAGTAGGGTTTCCACTGAGAGCGATCATCGCAAGATGTCCAGGAGGATCCTGATGCGACTGCCACGCTTCCTGACCCCGCGGACCGTGGTCCGCGCCCACTGCGACCTGCCCTGCGGCGTGTACGACCCGGCACAGGCGCGGATCGAGGCCGAGTCAGTGAAGGCGATCAGCGAGAAGTACCAGGCCAACCAGGACCCGGAGTTCCGCACCCGGGCCCTGATCATCAAGGAGCAGCGCTCGGAGCTGGTCAAGCACCACCTGTGGGTGCTGTGGACCGACTACTTCAAGCCGCCGCACTTCGAGAAGTACCCGCACCTGCACCAGCTGTTCAACGAGGCCACCAAGCTGGCCGGCGCCAGCGGGTCGAAGGGCTCGGCGGACCCGGCGACCGCGGAGCAGCTGCTCGCGAAGATCGAGGAAATCTCGAAGATCTTCTGGGAGACCAAGCAGGCGTGAGTCCGACGCACTACACGATCCGGCCGGCACGTTCCCAGGACGTGCCGGCCATCGTCGCGATGGTGCACGAACTCGCCGAGTTCGAGCGGGCACCCGAGCAGTGCCTGCTCACCGAGGAGCAGCTGCGCGCCGCCCTGTGCGCCGAGCAGCCCGCGCTTTACGGGCATATCGCCCACGATGCCGCCACCGGCGAGCCGCTGGCCATGTCCCTGTGGTTCCTCAACTTCTCCACCTGGCGCGGGGTACACGGCATCTACCTGGAAGACCTGTACGTGCGCCCGGCCGCGCGGGGGCTCGGGCTCGGCCGCGCCATGCTCACCGAACTGGCCAGGCTCTGCGTGGCACGCGGGTACGCGCGGCTGGACTGGTGGGTGCTGCACTGGAACCCGGCCCGCGACTTCTACCACGCGATCGGCGCCCAGGCCCAGGACGAGTGGATCCCGTACCGGCTGACCGGGGACGCGCTGCGCCGGTTGGCTGTGCCGGAAGTGGGCGCCGAGTCACACGACGTGGCGCAAACGACATAGAGTCATCGCCGTGGAGTGGAAGTTGTGACGCAGCTCGCACCGGGCGCCATGCCGACCGTACAGGAAGACGTGGTCGTCCTCGTGGTTCCCGCGGACGGTAGCTACCTTGCCGTCCTGCGTACCGCCACGGCCGGGCTCGCCGCCCGCCTGCAGTTCACCCTCGACGAGATCGAGGACCTGCGCATCGCGGTGGACGAGGCGTGCGCCATGCTGCTCACCCTGGCCGGCGGCGTCGAGCCGGCCAGCACCGAACTGACCTGCCAGTTCCAGGTCACCGACGAGTCGCTGTCGATCGAGGTCGCGGTGCCGGTACGCGAGGACCGCACGCTGCCCAGCGGCCAGTCCTTCTCCTGGCAGGTGCTCACCGCGCTGGCGGGCGAGGTCACCGCGGAGAGCAGCGGCGGCCGGGCCGCGATCCGGCTGACCAAGCGCCGCGCGCCGCTCACCGGCTGATCGGCTTCAGCGGATATCGAGGGCCTGCCGCGTCGCCGGAGCGAACAGCAGCACCGCACAGGCAAGACCAACCAGCATCAGGGGTACGCCGAGCAGCGGCACGCCGCCCGTGACCAGGTAGTACCCGATCGGCAGGAACAGCAGCTCCAGCACGATCGCGGGGGCGCGGGCACCCCCCTTGCGCCGGCTCAGCAGCCAGCCGAGCAGGCCGAGCAGCACCGCCAGCCCGCCGATGAAGCCGACCACGGTGATCGCGGTACCCGCGGTGACCGCCTTCTGGGTGGCGGCCGCGTACAGCAGCACGCCGGTCACCACCGCTACCGCCACCGCCTCGACGTACAGCAACCACACGGCCCAGCGCAGCGTCCCCGGCGCATTGCTCACGGAGGCCAGCGTACGGGCAGCCGGTACAGTGCCTGCCATGCGGGCGCTTCTCGTCGTCAACCACAAGGCGACGACCACCAGCTCACGAGTGCGGGACGTGCTCGTGCACGCGCTGCGCAGCGAGGTCGACCTGCAGATCGCGCACACCCGGCGGCGCGGGCACGCAGCCACCCTGGCCCGCGAGGCGCGCGCCGACGGCGTCGACGCGGTGGTGGTACTGGGCGGCGACGGTACCGTGAACGAGGCCGTCAACGGGCTGCTCGCCGACGGTACCGGCCCGGACGTGCCCGCGTTCGCGGTGGTACCCGGCGGCTCCACGAACGTGTTCGCCCGCGCCCTCGGGCTGCCCAAGGACTGGGTGGAGGCGACCGGCGTGCTGCTGGAGGCGCTGCGGCTGGGCCGGTACCGGACCATCGGGCTGGGCCGGGCGGACGAACGCTACTTCACCTTCTGCGCCGGGCTGGGTATGGACGCCGACGTGGTACGCCGGGTGGAGCGCGCCCGGCTGCGCGGCCAGACCTCCACCCCGCTGCTGTACATGCGCGCCGCGGTCACCCAGTACCTGACCGGTACCCGGCACCGCGAGGCGCCCATCACCCTGGAGCAGTACGGCGCGCAGCCGGAGGCCGGGCTGGCCAACGCGATCATCCAGAACACCTCGCCGTGGACGTACCTCGGCGACCGGCCGGTGGACGCCTGCCCCGGCGCCTCGTTCGATCTCGGCCTGGACCTGATGGCCCTGCGCGAGCTGCGGCTGACCAGCACCAGCCGGACCGCGATGCAGCTGCTGCTCGGCGGCGGGAAGGACGAGGGGCCGCACGGTAAGCGGGTGTTCCGGCTGCACGACGTGGACGCGTTCACCCTGCGGTGTAGCGAGCCGCTCAGCTTCCAGCTGGACGGGGACTTTCTGGGCCAGCGGGACAAAATCCGCTTCACGTCCGCGCCGGCCGCGCTTCGGGTAATCTGCTAGACGGCCGCCAAAGGCTGGAAGGTTCGCGCGACACGGACGGAAATCCCCGGGCTTGGCGACGCTGCATACTACATTGATTACTGGCTGTCGCAGGGGCAGGGTCGGACTCTCGAAGAATACGGACAAACAGCGCGTGACCTCGCTCACCGTCTGTATTTTTTCCGAGGATCCCCCTTGACATCGCGGTAGTTCGTGAAAGTATTCACAAGCGAAGCGAGTTACGGCTGTGTTGCCTGCTCACGCGCTACCGGTCCGCTGGCGTTCGTCGCGGGTCCGGTCGTCGCGAGATGCATAGAGAAATAAGCAGATCCGCCCAGCATCAAGCATCCACGAAGAACCAAGGAGTGTTGCCGCCATGGACTGGCGCCACCGTGCTGTCTGCCGCGACGAAGACCCGGAGCTGTTCTTCCCGATCGGGACGTCCGGCCCCGCTCTCCTTCAGGTCGAGCAGGCGAAGGCGGTCTGCCGGCGCTGTTCGGTGACCGACGAGTGCCTCCAGTGGGCTCTCGACACCGGCCAGGACGCCGGCGTCTGGGGCGGGATGAGCGAAGAGGAGCGGCGCGCTCTCAAGCGTCGCGGCGGGCTCCGCGTCCGCGCCCACTCGCTCTGAACGGACCCTACCGCCCGACATCCACAACCTAGGACCGAACCGACCGACACCCCGGCGAATCGACCGGGGTGTCTGCTTGTCCGGCTCTGTCGCGTTGTCCTGCTCCGCCGCGGTGAGTCTTCCGCACCGCGCGAGGTTTCAGGCTGCCCGGAGGACGGCCCGTTCGGCCCGCAGCAGCACCAGTTCCACGATCTCCGGGGCATCGTCCAGCGGCGGTGCCACCGCGATCGCCCCCGCCTGCCGGGCGTGCTCCGCCACCCGGTCGTACAGCAGGCCGGGCGCGAGGAAGTAGGCGGCCGCGGCGACCCGAGCCGCTCCGCCCGCGCGTAACTCCGCCACCGCCTCGGCCACCGAAGGTCCGCTGCCCGACGCGTACCCGGGCCGGCACGGTACCCCGAGCGCCGTACCCAGGCCGGCGGCCACCAGGTCCACCGTGGCCAGCGCGGGCACCACCCGGGTACCGGCGGCGGCGAGCACGATCCCG
>DATEJJ010000339.1:0-4683 GCA_035278125.1 Rugosimonospora sp. | reverse complement strand
CTCCGGACCGCGCCGCGGTGCGGCAGGCGGTCGTGCTGGTGCGGCGGCCGGCGTCGTCTTTGCGGTGGCCGCCTTCGACGCTGGGGTGGCCGCGCGCGCGGCCGCGACCCTTCGGCGGCTACTAGCTGAATCGTCCACGATGACTGTCACCCCCGCCTCGGCGAGTGTACGAAGCAATTTCTTGGCCTGGCTCGGTGTCACGTCGGCATTTTCGACGGCCATCGCGACCTGCGCGGACGTCAACTGTCCTCCGGAACCGGCGGCGTGCGCGAGGAGCTCGTCGACGAGGGTGCGCACGTCGGCGCCGGATTGGCGGGCTTCAGTCACGAACGACCTTCCGGTGGCGAAAAAGCGAGCATGTCCGGTCCGGCCAACGTAGCGCGCAGATCGCCTCCACGCCGAGTGCTCGGACCATCCTTGTCGAGTTTGGGGAGCCCTAGCACCCTGGGAGGCACCCCCGCCGTGGCGGGGCGGGGAGATCCATGGTGCGCAGGCAGCGTGAATTGTAGCGCCGTCGGTGCCGAACGACGGAGCAGCCGCCCGCGTTCCGCGCACGAGCATGGTACCCATGTGGTCGTGGAGGGGGTACACATGCCGGTCAAGGCCGCGGAGCTGCTCGATCTCGCGCTGGAGGTGGTCGGCGGAGCGGCCGAGCTGGCCCAGGCCACGCGTACCGAGGCGATCCTCGACGTGTCGACGAAGAGCACCCGTACCGACGTGGTGACGGCGGCCGACCGGGCGGTGGAGCGTTACGTGATCGATGCGCTCCGCCGGTACCGGCCGGGGGACGCGGTGCTCGGCGAGGAGTCGGGCGAGTCGCCGGTGGACGGTTCCCGGGTGCGCTGGATCCTGGACCCGATCGACGGCACCGTCAACTACCTGTACGGCATCCCGGCGTACGGGGTGTCGCTGGCGGCCGAGGTGGACGGTGAGGTGGTCGCCGGGGTGGTCCGCAACGCGGCCAGCGACGAGCTGTGGAGCGCGGTACGCGGCGGCGGGGCGTACCGGGCCGGGCGGCGGCTGTCCGGCTCGCCGGTGACCGAGCTGAGCCAGAGCCTGATCGGCACCGGCTTCGGGTACGAGGCGCGGCGGCGGGCGTACCAGGCGGGGGTGGTGGCCCGGCTGCTGCCGGTGGTACGCGACATCCGCCGGATCGGCGCCGCCTCGATCGACCTCTGCTTCGCGGCCGAGGGCCGGCTGGACGGGTACTTCGAGAAGGGGCTGAACCTCTGGGACCACGCGGCCGGCGGGCTGATCGCCCAGGAGGCCGGGCTGACGGTGAGCGGGCTGGCCGGCGCGCCGCCCGGGCCCGATCTGGTGCTCGCCGCGCCGCCCGGCATCTACCGGGCCCTGCACGACACGCTGGTGGAGCTGGACGCCGCCGGCGGCCCCTGAGCCGCGGCTCAGTGTGCCGTGTCGTCAGTGTGCCGTGTCGCAGGTACCGGGCGGCGGCGAAGGGTTGCCCAGCTGCGCGATGGCCTGCTTCACGTCGGTCGGGGTACCCAACGCCTTGTACTGCGCGCCGAGCACCACGTCGACCACGTCGTCCGTGCGCTTGATGTCGAAGCGCAGCTCCGCGTCGCCGAGGAAGTACGCGTTCACCACCGAGGCGGCGGCCAGCTCCTTCGGGCCGAACCGGAGTACCGCGATCCCGGTGTAGTGCGAGCCGTCCTTGACCAGCCCGACGGTGAACTTGCGGCTGCGGAAGTCGTCGGCCGCCTGGTTGGCCAGGCCGGTACGGGTGGTGCCGTTGTAGACGTTGATCTTGATCTTGCTCTCCACCGGCAACGGCTTGGTCTGTACCGGAACGGTACCGGCCGGGCAGGAGCTCGCGCCGTACGACGCCCCGCCCTGCTTGTCCCGCACGATCGCCAGCACGACCAGGACGACCGCGCAGATGACCAGTGCCGAGACCAGCACCAGGGCCCGTACCCGCGCGATGCTCATGATGCTTCCCCGTCCACCCGTCTCGTCCGCTTATATGACATCTGCCGGTCCGTTCCCCCGGATCTGCCGTCGCCGAGGTTAACTCTTGCCGTCTCGTCGCGCGGGTAATCCCACCGGCTCGTCGGCGCGCCGACCGTGATCACGTGCGGCGCACCCCTACCTTTGTGTCGCCTGAATCACAGTGGGAACAACTACGTGGGGCCGGGCGTACAAGTTTCGCGCGAGAGCGGTAAGGTACCGCGCTCGCGGGGGTAGTTTCGCGGCCGTGGGTAGGGCTTGACCACCGCGCTTCCAGGAGCCGACGGAGACGCCGCATACTCGGCGCCACCAGCGGGCAAGGAAACACGTTCGTCTGGCGTTACACCGGGCGCAATTTGGATTAACGGGAGTGTGACACCGATGGCCACCGACTACGACGCCCCGCGTCGAGACGAGGTCGACCTCGGCGAGGACAGCCTGGAGGAGCTCAAGGCACGGCGCGTCGACGCGCAGTCTGCCGTCGTCGACGTGGACGAGGCGGAAGTTGCGGAGAGCTTCGAGCTTCCGGGCGCGGACCTCGCCGACGAGGAGCTGACCGTCAAGGTACTGCCGATGCAGGCGGACGAGTTCCGCTGCTCGCGCTGTTTCCTGGTGCACCACCGCAGCCAGCTGGCGGTGGAGCGGAACGGTGAGCTGATCTGCCGGGAATGCGCCTGACAGATCATGGACACGGCCGGCCGCACCGGACTCCCGGGAACGGCCGCGGCCTGGGTTGCCTGCCGCGGAGATGGGGAACCCGATCCGGGTGAGGAGGTGGTCCATGACCGAGCCTGAACCTGAACAGGGTGAGGACGAGGTGTCGGCGACGGTCGCGGCCCTGACGGCCGAGGATCTGGACCAGTCCGAGCGGCGGCGTCTGCTCGGCCGGCTCGCCGCGCTGGTACGCGCACGGGGTCTGGGCGACCTGTTCCGGCCCCGGGCGGCGCTGCGCTGGGTCGGCGACATGGTCGGCGACGTGGCTCCGCACCTGCCCATCCGGGACCTGCCCACGCTGCGACGGCACTTCCCCGGGCTGGACCGGGAGCAGCTCGCCGACCGCCTGGTGCGCAACGCCGCGCTCAGCACCGCCGCGATCGGCGCCGCCGGCGGGGGAGCGGCCGCGGTCGAATGGGTGGTGACCCCGACCCTGCTGTCCGCGCCGGTGCTGCTGGCGGCGGAGACGGTGGTCGTGGTGGCCATCGAGATCAAGCTGATCGGCGAGCTGCACGAGGTGTACGGCGCGCCGATCGAGGGCAGCCGGACCCAGCGGGGCGTGGCGCTGGTACAGGCGTGGGCGCAGCGGCGGGGCGTGAACCCGACCCTGCCCGGCATGGGCGTCACCGCGATCCTGGGTACCGCGGTCCGCAAGGAGCTGCGGGACCGGCTGCTGCGCCGGTTCGGGCGCAACCTGACCACGTACGGGCCGATGCTCACCGGTGCCGCGGTGGCGAGCTACCTGAACCGCCGGGCCACCCTCGCCCTGAGCGAGCAGATCCGGCGCGACCTGATCGGCCGGGACCAGGCGGCCCTCACCCGGTGGGTTCCGGCCCAGGGTGAGCCGGTGTCCGGCGTGCCGCTGCCGCCGCCTCCTGCAGCGCTGCCGCCAGGCGAGCCGGCCGCCGGGCACTGACCACCCAGTACGGCGTCGGGTCGGCCGGGTCGTCCAGCACCACCAGTACCGCGCCGCGCAGCCACGGGCGCTGCACCACGAAGGCGTACGGGTCGGCCCGCGGGCCCAGCGCCTCCCGCTTCGCCTCGCCGGTCAGCACACCCACCTGGCTCACGTACCGGACCGGCAGCCGGGCGTCGTCCACCCGCAGCTCGCCGTCCTCCACCGCCACCCGCAGCCGCCCGCCCCACCACAGCCCCACGACGGTCACCGGAAGCAGCACGAAGTACGGGATCCAGGTGGTGAAGCCGGGCGCGCCGAGGAACACCTCGGCGGCGAGCAGGGCGGCCAGCCCGAGCGCGACCAGCCAGAGCCACCAGGGCACGCGCAGGCGCTCGGCGTACCGGACACTCGTTGCCACTCTGCGAGGGTAAGACAAGGCCCCGGCTGACCCGCCGGCCGGAGCGATCCGGCACGATGGACACCGGCATCGAGGGGAGCAGCACAGTGTCAGAGCACGTACCGGTCGCCGTGCGCCGGTTGCAGCCGGACCTGCCGCTGCCGGCGTACGCGCATCCCGGCGACGCGGGCGCGGACCTGGTCGCGGCGCGGGACGTGGAAATTCCGCCGGGCGGCCGGGAGCTGGTACCCACCGGGGTGGCGATCGCGCTGCCCGACGGGTACGTGGGTCTGGTGCACCCGCGCTCCGGGCTGGCGCACCGGTTGGGCGTCACGGTGCTCAACGCGCCGGGTACGGTGGACGCCGGGTACCGGGGGGAAATCCAGGTCAACCTGGTGAACCACGACCGCGTGAACACGGCGAAGATCGCCCGTGGCGACCGGATCGCGCAGCTGGTCGTGCAGCGGGTGGAGCGGGCACACTTCCTCGCCGTGGACGAGCTGCCGGAGTCGGTACGCGGCAGCGGCGGCCACGGCTCCACCGGCGGCCACGCGGGCCTCGGCGGCCGCGCTGATCTCGGACACGCGGATCCCGGGCACCCTGCGGATCCCGGACGAAAGGACTCCCAGTGATCTTCTCGCGAGGCCGCGGTCGGCACTCCCGGGACGACGACCCGCGGCGCGGCGCGCGCAACCCGGGCGGGCGGGAC
>DATEJJ010000338.1:0-10140 GCA_035278125.1 Rugosimonospora sp. | reverse complement strand
TCCGAGCTGGCCTACCAGCCGCCACCCGCGCCGCCCGTGCCGCAGGCAGCACCTGTGCCGCAGGCGCCACCCGCGCCACCGCCGCCGCCCGAGCCGCAGGCCGAGGAGCTGCCGCAGCCGTCCCCGGAGCCACCCTTCGAGCCCGCCAACGACGTCGAGGCCGACCTGCTCACGGCCGCGTCCGACGGGCAGACCGACACGTTCCTGTCGACCCTGCTGCTGGCGCGGGTACTGCTGCCCGTGGCGCACGGCACGTCCACCTCGGTACGCCCCGGCGACCCGGGCTTCGAGTGGCGGCGCGAGCAGGTGGACGGGCTGCCGTACGTGGTGGTCTTCACCTCGTACGAGCGGATGGCGGAGCGGCTGCCCACCGACACCCCGGCGCTCACCACGAAGTTCGTCCAGCTCATCCGGGTATGGCCCGACGAGTCCTGGTCGTTCGCGGTCAACCCCGGTTCGCCGGTGGGTGCCACCCTGCCCGGCGGGCAGATCCAGGCACTCGCCGCGTGGGCCGCCGAGGTGGGCCTGTCCGACGAGCCCTCGGTCGAGTTCGAGCCGATCGACCGGCCCAAGCCGCCGCCCGCCGGCCCGGTGGCCGAGCGCGCCGTGGTCATGCAGAAGCCGGTGGCGCCCACGCAGGTCGCGTACTTCCTGGAGCGCGGGTACGACCGGGTGTCCGGGTTCGTGCACCGGGCCAGCGAGGTGTCCCACCTGACCACCCCGGAGCAGTTGTACGCGGCGCTGGGTCTGGGGTACGCGGGCTCGCCGTTCAAGCCGTCCGACGACGAGGTGTACGTGCTGCGCTGGACCGCGTACCGGCCCAACCTGTACCGCATCCCGTACGGCGGCCGGGACGAGGCCGGGATGCGCGCGATGCAGGGCTGGATGATCGAGCGGTCACCCTTCCGCGGCAACGGCTTCGCCCCGGGCGAGAGCGACGACGTCATCGCCGAGTTCAAAGTGGACAGTGCGCGGCTGCCGCACAACGCCCAGATGTGGCGGATCACCAGGGACGGCACCGAGACGCTGGTCGCCCTGCTCGACGCGGACGGTCCCCGGTGGGTCCAGGTGGTGCCCGGCGACACGGGCGGCGAGGAGCGCGGCTGATGCGCGACGGATTCGTGGCCACCTGGCGGGGCCAGGAGTACGAGGCGAGCCCGGACGGCGCCGAGGTCCGGCTGTACCACGGCGAACCGGCGGACGGCTTCGACCAGATCCGGCCCGGCCGCAACCGGCGCATCGTGCCGGCGAACGAGGTGTCCGACATGGGCTACGTGCGCACCGTGTGCAGCTGGCGCGGCGAGCCGTTCATCGTGCTCGGCGAGCACAACGCCTGGCTGCGGGTCGAGTACACCGGCGGCAAGGCACCCGTCGCGGCCGCGCTCGGCCTGGAGGAGTTCGACTTCGGCGTCTACCAGGGCTGGGCACCCGCCAACGAGGTCAGCGACATCCGCGAGTACCGGATCTAGCGCTACTGCTCCTTCGCCCACCGGAGGATCTCGCCGGTGATCAGTTCCGGCGCCTCCACGTGCGGGAAGTGGCCGATCCCGTCCAGCAGGCGCCACTCGTACCGGGCGATGACGTACCGGCCCGAGCCCTGCGCGGTACGCGGCAGCACGGCCGTGTCGGCGGCACCGTGCAGGTGCAGGGTGGGCGTCACGATCGGCTGCTGGAGCAGCTTCACGAAGCGGTACCCGTGCAGCCGCAGCACCGAGCGGAACGCCCACCGGTACGCCTCCAGCGCGCAGAACGACGCCTGCGGTATCTGCATCGCGGTGCGGCAGCGGCGCGCGTACTCGGCGAACTCCGGCGTACCCACCCAGTCCGGCCCGCCCCACCGGCGCAGGTACTCCTCGACCAGCGCCGCGTCGTCGCGGGTGAGCACGTGCTCGTACCGCGGGATCTGGAAGCGCAGCAGCGGCCCGGCGGCGGCCAGCTGACCGCGCGGGTCCACGGCCAGGGAGGCCCGCAGCCGCAACGGGTGCGCGGCGCCGGCCACCACCAGGCGCCGCACCAGTCGCGGGTGGAACGCGGCCGCGGTCCACGCCAGCATCCCGCCGTACCCGGCGCCGACCAGCACCGCGGACCGCTCGCCGAGCGCCCGGATCAGCCCGGCCACGTCACCGGCCATCGTGTACCCGTCGTAGCCGCGCGGCGGCTTGTCGCTCGCGCCGTACCCGCGCAGGTCCACCGCGACCGCCCGGAACCCGGCGTCGGCGACCATGCGCAGTTGCTGGTGCCACGCCCACCAGAACTCCGGGAAGCCGTGCAGGAAGAGCACGAGCGGCCCGGTACCGGCCTCGACCACATGGAAACGACTGCCGTTCGCACTGATGTAGCGGTGTGCCCACGCTCCGTCTATCAGGACGGACGATTCATCCACCGGCCTGGTGGCGCCACCGCGCCAAGTCCCCGTCACGTAGATCAGCGTAGGACCATATTGCTGTGGCCGCGCTGTGCGGTAGGGACATCTCAGGGCCGGCTCCGGGGAAGCTCAGGGACAAGTTGACGCACGATAGAGATCCGCCCTACCGTTCGTTATCTGTAAAGGCCATTGCCGATCATCCGGAGGCGTGCGGATTGACTCACCTTGCCGGCTCCTCGCGGTTGCTGCGGGCGATGAACGAGAGCGCGGCACTGGCGCACCTGCTCGAACACGGGCAGCTGACCCGCGCCGAACTGCGTGACCTCACCGGGCTGTCCAAGCCGACCATCTCGGACGCGGTACGGCGGCTGACGGAGGCGGGGCTGGCCGTGGTGGTGGGTCACGTGAGCGCCGGCCCCGGCCCGAACGCCGAGGTGTACGCGGCCAACCCGGAGGCCGCGTACGCCATCGCGCTGTCGGTACGCGAGACCGACTTCACCGAGGAGCCCGCGATCGTGGCGGCGGTGTGCGATGTGTCCGGCGAGATCCTGGCCCGGGTGGAGCGGCCGGTCGACTTCCGGCGGACGGATCCGGTGGACGCGGTCGCGCGTACGGTCGAGGAGCTGCGGGGCAAGGTTTCCGCCACCGGCATGGGGTACGTGCAGATCGGCGTCGCGGGTGCGTACAACCCGCGTACCGAGACCATCCACCACGTCGACCTGCCCGGCTGGAACCGGCCCGGCCTGGTACGCGACCTGCGTGAGCGGATCGGTATCCGGGTCGAGGTGGACAACGACGTGAACCTGGCGGCGGTCGCCGAGCGGCGGCGCGGGGTGGTCGGCGACGCGGAGGGCTTCGCGCTGCTCTGGTTCGCCGAGGGCCTGGGCCTGGCCATCGACCTGAACGGCGCGTTGCTGCGCGGGGCGCGGGGCGGTGCCGGCGAGATCGGGTACATGCCGCTGTACACCGCGGAGGCGCGGCGGTACGGCGACTTCCAGGACCTGGTCGGCGGGCGTGCGGTGCTCGGCCTGGCGGCGGAGCACCAGATCGCCGGCGGTACCCCGGCCGAGGCGGTGGCTGCGGCGGCGGAGTCGGGGTCGCGCGGTGCGCCGTTCCTGGCCGCGCTGGCGGACCGGATCGCGGTCGGCCTGGCGGCGGTGGTCGCGGTGCTGGACCCGCCGCTGGTGGTACTCGCCGGCGAGGTCGGTCAGGCGGGTGGCGCGCCGCTGCGCGACGCGGTCTCGGCGGCCCTGCGGCGGACGGCTCCGCTGGAGACCGCGGTCGAGACCACCTCCATCAAGGAGGACGCCGTCCTGCTGGGCGCCCTGGACGCCGCCCTCGCCGCCGTCCGCGAGTCCCTGCTGGCGTCGTTGCACCACTGAATCTTGTCGGCGTTGACATCAGGATCGATGTCAACGCCGACAAGATTCGGAGCTGGCTCAGTCCTCGGGCTTGGCGGTGTGCATGCCGGCGGCGATGAGGTCCATGACGGTGGTGTCCTGGAGGGTGGTCACGTCGCCCAGGGAGCGGTTCTCGGCGACGTCGCGGAGCAGCCGGCGCATGATCTTCCCGGAGCGCGTCTTGGGCAGCTCCGACACGATCATGATCTGGCGAGGCTTCGCGATCGGGCCCAGCGTGTGCGCCACGTGGTCGCGCAGCTCCTTGAGTAGGGCGTCGTGCGCCTCGGCGGTGCCGCGCAGGATCACGAAGGCGACGATCGCCTGACCGGTCGTCGGGTCGGTCGCGCCCACCACCGCGGACTCGGCCACCTTGGGGTGGCTGACCAGGGCCGACTCCACCTCCGTCGTGGAGATGTTGTGGCCGGACACGAGCATCACGTCGTCCACCCGGCCCAGCAGCCAGAGGTCGCCGTCCTCGTCCCGCTTGGCGCCGTCGCCGGCGAAGTACATGCCGTCGAACCGGGACCAGTACGTGTCGATGAAGCGCTGGTCGTCGCCCCAGATCGTACGCAGCATGCTCGGCCACGGCTCGCGCAGCACGAGGAAGCCGCCGCCCCCGTTGGGGACACTGTTGCCGCCGTCGTCGACCACGTCGGCCGCGATGCCGGGCAGCGGGGTCATGGCCGAGCCGGGCTTGGTTTCGGTCACCCCGGGCAGCGGGCTGATCATGATCGAGCCGGTCTCCGTCTGCCACCAGGTGTCCACCACCGGCGTCTCGCCCCGGCCGATGTTCTGCCGGTACCAGATCCACGCCTCCGGGTTGATCGGCTCACCCACGCTGCCGAGCAGGCGCAGCGAGGACAGGTCGTACCGGGCCGGGATGTCGTCGCCCCACTTCATCATGGTGCGGATCAGCGTCGGCGCGGTGTACAGGATGGTCACGCCGTACTTCTGCACGATCTCCCAGAACCGGCCGCGGTTCGGCGTGTCCGGGGTGCCCTCGTACATCACCTGGGTGGCGCCGTTGGACAGCGGGCCGTACACGATGTACGAGTGCCCGGTGACCCAGCCGATGTCCGCGGTGCACCAGTACACGTCGGTGTCCGGCTTGAGGTCGAAGACCGCGTGGTGCGTGTACGACACCTGGGTCAGGTACCCGCCGCTGGTGTGCAGGATGCCCTTCGGCTTGGCGGTGGTGCCGCTGGTGTACAGGATGAACAGCGGCTGCTCCGCGTCGAACGGCTGCGCCTCGTGCTCGGTGCTGGCGGTCTCCACCACCTCGTGCCACCACAGGTCGCGCGAGTCGTCCCAGTCGACCTCCTGGCCGGTACGGCGCACCACGAGCACGTGCTCGACGCTCGGGCAGAGCGCCACGGAAGCGTCCACGGTCGGCTTGAGCGCGCTCGGGTTGCCCCGCCGGTACCCGCCGTCCGCCGTGATCACCAGCTTGGCGTCCGCGTCCTGGATCCGGCCGCTGAGCGCGTCGACGGAGAACCCGCCGAACACGACGCTGTGGGTGGCGCCGATCCGGGCGCAGGCGAGCATGGCGATCGCCGCCTCCGGGATCATCGGCAGGTAGATCGCGACCCGGTCACCCTTGGCCACACCCAGGCTGGTCAGTGCGTTGGCCGCCTGGCACACGGAGCGCTGTAGGTCGGCGTAGCTGATGGTGCGGGAGTCGCCGGGCTCGCCCTCCCACTGGATCGCGACCTTGCTGCCCCGGCCCGCGTCGATGTGCCGGTCCAGGCAGTTGTACGCCACGTTGAGCTGCCCGCCCGCGAACCACTTGGCGAACGGCGGGTTGGACCAGTCCAGGATCTGGTCCCACTCCTTGACCCAGGACAGCCGGCGCGCCTGCTGCGCCCAGAACTCCAACCGGTCCGCCCGCGCCCGTTCGTACGCGTCGGCGGTGACGTTGGCGTGCGCGGCCAGATCCGCCGGCGGTGGGAACCGCCGGTTCTCTTGCAGCAGGTTTTCCAGCGTCTCGCTCATGGTTCGAGCTCCCTCACTGTCGGTCGCGATCAGATCTGCTTGTGCAGGCTATCCGCACCGGTCCCGGCCAGCGACCGGGGCAGCGCCGTCGGCGAGCACCCCCGTGCCCTCTCCGGACACATCTTGCCGTTTCGCGCTTGTTACGAACAGGGCCGCGCAGGTTTTGCGCAGACTTGCGCAACGGGGTCACTTTACGGTCGCCCGGGAGCGCTCAGTACCCTGTTGTGGCGTGACCCCTGACGGCCCGCTGGGCCCGCTGCTCGCGCTCGCCGACGTTCCGGAGGCGCTGGACGCCGCGCGCGAGTCCGTCGACACCGCGCTGCGCCATCCCAGCCTGCGCCGCTCCGGCGGCCGGGTCGCGGCCGAGGCCGGCCTGCGGTCCGCGGTGGCCAGCGCCGCACTCCAGGGTCACGGGTACGCGCTGGAGGACGTGCGCGCGGGTACGGTCACCGACCCGGTCGCCCAGGGCGCGCTGCGGGTCAGCCGGGAACTCGACCTCATGGCTCCACTGTGGACAAAGGTACCCCGGCAGGTGCTGGCGCGGATCCACGTACTCGCCGCCCGGGACGTGGTATCGCCGGACCAGCTCGGCCGGCCCACCGCCGACGATGGCGCCGCGGCCCGCCTGTCCACCCTGCTGGACCTGGTCACCGGCTCGGTGGCGGTACCGTCGCTGCTGCTCGCGGCCGTGGTACACGGCGAACTGCTGGCGCTCTCGCCGTTCGCCGGGGTACCGGGGGTGGTGGCGCGCGCCGCCGCCCGGCTGACGCTGGTGACCGGCGGGCTGGACCCGCGCGGGCTGCTGCCCGTGGACGTCGGCCACCTGGAGCGCGAACCGGAGTACCTGGGCGCCCAGGGTGCGTTCGCCACCGGTACCCCCGACGGGTTGCGGTCGTGGCTGAAGCACTGCGCGGCGGCGGTGGCCCGGGCCGCCGACGAGGTGGTCGCGATCGGCGACGCGGTGAGCGCGTCGGCCTGACGGTTGTTTCTCGCCGTTCACCCGGCGTTCGCCGTCGCGGGCGAGCGGGTTACCGACAGGCTGTCAGGTTGATCGCATGAGCGCTACACGGCGAGCACGTCGCATCCTTGTCCTGTCCGTCCTGGCGGTGAGCACGGCTGCCGGGTCCATCGCCGCCGCACCGGCCGCGTCGGCGCGGCCGGCCGGCTGGTACGAGCCGGATTCCCTGCTGCTGAGCCGCACCGAGTACACCGCGCCGGCGAGCACCATAGTGCCCGGCAAGACCGTCTTACCCGCCGGCTGCACCAGCAACTGCGTCACCGCGGTGGCCGACGGTGGGTACCCCGAGGTGTTCAACAACGAGAGCGTCGACCCCAGCTTCGGGGTGTCCTCCCCGGTCTTCCTGGACCGGCTGACCCCATCCGGCCGCACCGTGGGCAGCCTCCAGGTGCCCACCGCCACCGGGCGCGACCACCTGGTGACCAGCTTCCCGTCCAAGTCCGAACTCGGGCTGAACGTGTCCACCGGTGGCGACGCGGTGACCTTCATGGGCTACGTCGCACCCGTCAACCAGATCGACGTGTCCAACTCGAACACGCCCGGCGCGCCCGACCCCACCAACCCGGTCGGCGTCTCCTACTACCGCGCCGTGGCGACCCTGCGCGACGGGCATCTGAGCTACACCGAGACCAACGCCTACAGCGGCAACAACGGCCGGGCCGCGATCCTCAACTCCGCGGACCGCGTCCTCTACACGGCCGGCAACGCGGGCAACGGCGGCAACCCGCAGCCCGTCGGCGTCATCGCCGGGGCCGGTGCCCAGATCCTGCGCCCGGTACGCACCCCGGAATCCGCCCAGCAGCCCGGTGCGCCGGCGCCCGTCGGCGCGTTCAGCGTCACCCAGCTCGGCGTCCCCGCCGACAAGGTGGGCAAGGACACCAACTTCCGCGGGCTGACCATCTTCGACAACGTCGTGTACCTCACCAAGGGCAGCGGCGGCAACGGCGTCAACACCGTGTACTTCATCGACACCACCGGGCACGCCTGCCCCACGGGTACGGGTCTTCCGGTGCCGGGCGCGCCGCTGCCGACCAGCCCGATCAGCTACGACCCGGCCACCGTGCAGACCACCGGGCTGCCGACGAACATGTGCGTGCTGAAGGGCTTCCCGACCGCGTTGAAGTCCAAGACGTCGTTCCCGTTCGGCCTCTGGTTCGCCAGCAGCACCACGCTGTACGTGGCGGACGAGGGCAACGGCACCGCGACGTACGCCGCGGCGGCCGCCCAGACCACGGCGGGCCTGCAGAAGTGGGTACTGGTCAACGGCTCCTGGACCCTCGCGTACACGCTCAGCTCGGGGCTCGACCTCGGCACCCCGTACACCGTTCCCGGCTACCCGACGGGCGTGAACCCGGCCACCGGGCAGCCCTGGGCGCCGGCAACGGACGGGCTGCGCAACATCACCGGGCGGGTCAACCGGGACGGCACCGTGACGGTGTGGGCGATCACCTCGACCGTCAGCGGCGCCACCGACACGGGCGCGGATCCGAACCGGCTCGTCGCGGTCGACGACCGGACCGCCGCGACCGCACCGGGCGACGAGCACTTCCGCACCCTGCGTACCGCCTGCTCGGGTGAGGCGCTGCGCGGCATCACCGTCGCACCGCGAGGCTGGTAGCCCGGGTTACCGCGGTAGCTGGCCGTCGGGGCCGCTGGGCGGGGAGCCGTACACCGGCTGCCCGCCCGCGGCGCCCGGCTGCCCGGGTACCTGGTACGTGGGGTAGTAGTAGCCCGGCTGGGCCGGATGGCCGGGCGCGTTGTACTGGGACACGCGCGCCATCGCCTTCGCGGCCTGGCGGGCCCGGATGGTCCGCGCGAGCAGTAGCAACGGCAGCACGAAGGCGTAGAAGTAGATGTGGTACACGCCGCCGGTGAAGATGAACTCCAGGTAGAACCCGTACCAGAAGAAGAGCAGGCCGACGATGATCTTGAAGACGCGCATGAGGACGCTCTGGCCGGACACGGCGGCACCGACGACAATCATCAGCACACCGCTCACCATCAGCATGACGGTGTAGACCTGGAACAAACTTCCTCCCCGTTCCTGGAAACGCCGGTCGGCTACCCCATGATTCGGCCGATGATGTCCTCGGGTGAGGCGTTCAGGTCGACCGCCTCCGGATCACCCTGCGCCGCCATCGTGCCGGCGAGTCCCGCGTACACCTCGGCGAACGCCTCGAACAGCAGCCCGGTCAGCCCGGCGGCGTGCTGGGTCGCCGCGATCTCGCGCATCTCCGGCACGTACCGGCCGGCCTTGGTGGTGGCGACCGCCACGGCCGCCGCCATGCCGGCGTGACCGGCGGCGTCCAGGTCCGCGACGACATCGGCGAGCAGACCATGGGTGTACGCGGTGCGCAGCGCCTGCGCGTACAGGCCCACGGTTCCTTTGTAGACACTCGCGGTACACATCTTCAGCGCGCTCGCCTTGCCGATCCCGCCGGGCAGCACGATCGGCCGCACCCCTTGCCAGGGCAGCTCCGCCACCCGCCGCGCCCCCGCTCCGGACAGGTACAGCCGGGCACCCGGGCGTACCGTCGGCGGTGGACCGGAGATCGAACCGTCCACGAAGTCCAGCGGGGACAGCACCTCCGCCAGGTTGTCCACTGTGGATGGTGAGACGGCGTTCAGGTCGGCGACGAGGGGCACGGCGCCGGTACGGTCGGCCGCCGCTCTCAGGTCAGCCGCTGCCGGACGGGCCGCGTCGGGTGGCGTCACGACCAGGATCACTGCCGCCGCGCGTACCACATCGTCGAGGTTGGGCAGAGTGATCAGGCCGGCCTCGGCCGCGAGCCGTGCCGTGCGCGGGGAGCGGCCCGCCAGCGTCGTGACCACCTCCGCGCCGCCGCTGCGGAGGTCCCAGCCGAGTCCGGCGCCCATGTGGCCGGCGCCGTGCAGTCCGATCGTCACCATGGGCCGAGCGTGCCACGGGCGGGGTGGGCCGAAGACACGTGGACGGCGCCTCACGGGGAGGCGCCGTCATGACACGTCCATCCGGGTTACCAGGCGTGCACCTATCTACGTTGTCAGCGGTCCTCACGGCGCCGCCGCAAACGGGCCTCGCGTGGCTGGTCGCGCGTGGGTGCCCGGTGGCCGTGCGCGGATCCAGTGACTGTCTCCGCACTCCCTGTTCTACGCCCGTTCGTGCGACCGCGCTACCCCCCTGACCGATTGTGTGAAAGTCCGCGACCGGTGAGTGCGGTGGGGCCTGCGCAGCTCAGGCGGGCGTACGCAGCCGGCGGTGGCGGCCGTACCAGGCCAGCCCGAGCGCCACGCCGACGCCCACCCCGATCGCGGCCGCGGCGACCGGTACGGCCGGACGGCCCCGCAGCCGCTGGCCGAGCGGGATCGGGTGGCGGAACTCGAGG
>DATEJJ010000337.1:0-11523 GCA_035278125.1 Rugosimonospora sp. | reverse complement strand
GCCCCCACGCCCGTGTACCGGCCCCGGTAGAAGAGCAGGGGCCGGGCCGCCGCGCACTCCCCCAGCGCCGTCACCCGGCCCACCACCACGTGATGGTCACCGGCCACGTGTACCGCCTCGATGGTGCAGTCGGCCCAGGTGAGCGTGCCGTCGAGCACCGGAGCCCCGGACGGTGCCGGGGACCAGGCGACGCCGGCGAACTTGTCCGGGCCGCTGCGGCCGAACACGCGGGACAGTTCGCGCTGCCCCTCGGCCAAGACGTTGACGCAGAAGTACCCGGACCGCTCGATCCGGGGCCAGGTGCTCGACGTGCTGGCCGGGCAGAACAGCACCAGCGGCGGATCCAGGGACAGCGCCGCGAACGACTGGCAGGCGAAGCCGACCGGCTCGCCACCGTCCACAGTGGTCACCACGGTGACACCACTGCAGAAGTGGCCGAATACCCGGCGGAAGTGGGCCGGCTCGACCGGGGTCGCGGTCACCGGCTGGGTCAATGCGCGCCGCCGTGGAAGAAACGATGGCCCCACAGGCTCATCGCGGTCGTTTCCCGGGATACCCAGGTGGCGTCGTCGACCAGCCGGCCGTCGGTGCCGTACTCGATGTCGAAGCCGCTGGGCGTGCGCAGGTAGAAGGAGACCATGAAGTCGTTCGCGTGCCGGCCGAGGGTGGAAGACAGCGGCGCCTTGTTGCGCTGGCAGCGGTCCATCGCCCGGCCCACGTCATCGATGGACGCAACTTCAATCATGAGGTGGACGATACCCGGCTTGGCCGGCAGCGGGGCCAGCGCGATGCTGTGGTGCCGGGGGTTGCAGCCGAGGAAGCGCATGAACAGCGGCGGGGAGCCGGCCGGCAGGCCGAGCATCTCGGGCGCGAGCCGCATGGTGTCGCGCAGCCGGAAGCCGAGTACCTCGCTGTAGAAGCGCATGGCCAGGGCGTCGTCGGTGACCGGCAGGACCGCGTGGCCCATGCCCATTTCTCCGGTCACGAACTGGGTGCCGTACGGGCTCACCGCCGGGCGGTCGGCCAGCGCGGCTCCCCAGAACAGTTCCAGCGTGTTGCCGAACGGGTCGTCGAAGCCGATCATGCCGGCCACCCGCCGGTCGGCCAGTTCATCCTTGCCGGCGGGCTTGATGGCGACGCCGGCCTCCTCCAACGCCCGGGCGGCGGCGGCCAGGCCGGCCGCGTCGGCGACCTCGAAGCCGGAGGCGAGCAGGCGGTCGCGCTCACCGGGGAGGATCACCAGGCGGGCCGGGAAGTCGTCCATCCGCAGGTACAGGGCACTGCCGTCGGGGCCGCGCCCCTCCACCATGCCGAGCACCTTGGTGCCGAAGGTACGCCAGGCATCGAGGTCAGTGGCTTCGATGCGGAGGTACCCCAGGGAACGGATCGTGCTCATGCCGCCTCCAGGAACGCGATCGTCAACTTGTTGAACTCATCGAACTTTTCCAGCTGTACCCAGTGCCCGCAGCCACCGAAGACGTGCAGCTGTACCCGCCGGATCAGCTTGGTCGCGAGCAGTGCCCCGTCCACCGGGTTCACCCGGTCCTCGCGGCCCCAGAGCAGCAGCACCTCGTTGCGCAGCCGGTGCGCCTCGCGCCAGAGCAGCCCCTCCTCGAACCGCGCCGGATCGGAGAAGGACCTGCCCATGGCACCCATGGCGCGCAGCGCGGCCGGGTCGCTGGCGGCGGCGAAGCGCTCGTCGACCAGCTCGTCGGTGACCAGCGCCGGGTCGTGTACGAGGATGCGCAGGAAGGCGGCGAGCTTCTCGCGGCTCGGGCCGGGTGGCGCGGCGAACTCCATCAGCCGCTTGACGCCCTCGGTCGGGTCGGGCGCGAAGACGTTGAGGCTCAGCCCGCCCGGACCCATGAGGACCAGCCGGTCGGCCCGGTCCGGGAAGCGCAGCGCGAAGCGGGTGGCGGTACCCCCGCCGAGCGAGTTGCCCACCAGGTGTACCCGCGCGATGCCCAGGTGGTCGAGCAGCGCGGCCACCGCGTCGGCGGCGTGGGTGAAGTAGTGGTCGCGCACCGGACCGGTGTCGGTACCGCCGTAGCCGGGCTGGTCCACGGCGAGTACCCGGAAGTGCTTGGCGAGCACCGGTACGTTGGTGCCGAAGTTGCTCCACGCCGAGGCGCCCGGCCCGCCCCCGTGCAGCAGCACGACCGGAGGCGCGTCGGGCGAGCCGGCGTCGTGGTAGTGGACCTGGCCGCCCGGGATCTCGACGGAGGTCATACCAGCGCGTCCGCGACGGTGAGGCCGAACTCGCCACGGCCGTACATGGACAGCGCGCGCTCGGGGTCGTTGATGGCGTGTACCCGCCCCGCGTGCGCGTCCCGCCAGAACCGCTGGATGGGTGTACCCACGGCCAGCGCGCGCCCACCCGAGTTCTCGAACAGCAGGTCCACGGCGCGGATCGCCTGACCGGTACCCCGTACCTGGTCCCGCCGGGTACGCAGGCGCAGCGGCATCGGGATCTTCCGGTCCGCCTCGACGTGCCCCATCAGCTCGCGCATGTTCGCCTCCAGCGCCCACCACGCGTCGTCCAGCTCGGCAGCCGCCTCGGCGACGCGTACCTGGGAGAACGGGTCCTCGGCCGCCTTCACCCCGGCGTACGCGGCGCGTACCCGCTCGCGCAGGTAGTCCACGTGTGCCCGGTACGCCCCGAATGCCATGCCGATGACCGGAGTGGTGATCGCGTAGGAGAACAGCGAGCCGTACGGGATGCGGTACAGCGGCGCGGTGTTCAGCTCCTGGCCGGGGCAGACGCAGCGGGCCGTGTCGTTGAACGACAGCGACCGGTACGCGGGCACGAACGCGTCGCGTACCACGATGTCGTTACTGCCCGTGCCGCGCAGCCCTACGGTGTGCCACACGTCCTCGATCGTGTAGTCGGTGTTCGGCACCAGGTAGGTGCGGAAGTCGGGCGGCTGGTCGCCGCTGCCGGCCGCGATCCCGCCCAGCAGCACCCAGCTGGCGTGCTCGGAGCCGGACGAGAAGCTCCACCGCCCGTCCAGCCGGTACCCGCCCTCGACCGCGCGGACCTTGCCGGTCGGCGCGTACGAGGAGGACATCCGGGTGGCCGGGTCCTCGCCCCACACGTCCTCCTGCGCCTGGGCCGGGAACAGCCCGAGCTGCCAGTTGTGCACCCCGATCACCGACGCCACCCAGCCGGTGGAGCCGCACGCCCCGCCCAGCTCCCGGATCACCTCCAGGAAGGTCAGCGGGTGCGCCTCGATGCCGCCGTAGCGGGCCGGCTGCAGCAGCTGGAAGACGCCCACCTCGGCCAGCGACTTGACGGTCTCGGTCGGCAGCGACCGGCGGTCCTCCGTCTCCTGTGCCCGATCCCGCAGCACGGGCAACAGATCCCGTACCCCCGCAAGAACCGCAGCCGCCCTGCCTTCGTCGCTCATGCCCAGCCTCCGCTTCGCTCCGGCCGGTCATGAGGCACGAGGCACTCCGCTGGCTGATTCGCTCGCTCCCGCTCGCTCATGTTCTTGGCCCTCCGTCACCGGGGATGCGCTCTGGATCCACTGCCTGGTCGACGTCTATAATAGAACACGTTCTAGCTGAATCGGATAGCGTGGTGAGACAAAACTTGGAGCTGGCGACGCCTTGCTCCTGCAACATGTTCCAGGCGAAGGGGACACGTCATGAGTGAGGTCCGCACCATCGACACCGGGGCGCCGCCACAGCGTTTCGCCCGCGGCTGGCACTGCCTGGGGCTCGCCAGCAAGTTTCGCGACGGCGGCCCGCACGCGGTGGAGGCGTTCGGCACCAAACTGGTGGTCTTCGCCGACTCTACCGGCGCCCTGCACGTGCTCGACGCGTACTGCCGGCACATGGGTGGCGATCTGACCATGGGTACGGTCAAGGGTGACGCGGTCGCCTGCCCCTTCCACGACTGGCGCTGGGGCGGCGACGGGCGCTGCGCGGACGTCCCGTACGCGCACCGCATCCCGCCCCGGGCCCGCACCCGCACCTGGCTGACGCTGGAGGAGAACAAGCAGCTGTTCGTGTGGAACGACCCGGAGGGCAACGCGCCCCCGCCCGAGGTCGGCATCCCGCGCATCCCGGGCGCGTTCTCCGAGGAGTGGAGCGAGTGGTCCTGGGAGTCGCTGCACATCGAGGGCTCCAACTGCCGCGAGGTCGTGGACAACGTGGTGGACATGGCGCACTTCTTCTACATCCATTTCGCGTTCCCGACATTCTTCAAGAACGTCCTCGAAGGGCACGTGGCCTCGCAGTACCTGGAGACCCGGGCCCGGCCCGACGTGGGTGGCAACACCAACTACTCCAACGGTACCGACACCACGCTGCGCTCGGAGGCGTCCTACTTCGGGCCGTCGTACATGATCGACAACCTGTGGCACACGTACGGCGGGGTCACGATCGAGTCGGTACTGATCAACTGCCACTACCCGGTCACCCCCAACTCCTTCGTGCTGCAGTGGGGCGTGATCGTGAAGCTGCTGCCCGGGCTCACCAAGGAGCAGGGTGCCAAGTTCGCCGGCAAGATGGCCAAGTCCATCGGCCTCGGGTTCGAGCAGGACGTGGAGATCTGGAAGCACAAGAGCCGCATCGACAACCCCCTGCTGTGCGCCGAGGACGGTCCGGTCTACCAGCTGCGGCGGTGGTACGAACAGTTCTATGTGGACGTCGCGGACGTGTCCGACGACATGGTGGCCCGCTTCGAGTACGAGGTGGACACCTCGCGCGCGGTACGGACCTGGGAGGCCGAGGTCGCCGAGAACCTGGCCCGCCAGCAGGCGGCCACGCCGTGACCAGACCCGACACGGTCAGGCCGGACACGGTCAGTCCCGACACGGTCGCGGACCGGCGCCGGTACCTGGAGGACGGGCTGGTCGACGTCGGCTGTGACGACTGCGGCGCGTGCGTCCGGGTGAAGAAGATGACCGAGGCGCACACCAGCGTGCAGTGGACCGGTCCCGCGGCCGGCCTGTGCGCCGAGTTCGCCACGGCCGGCGTGCCGCGTGCGCTGGTACCCACGTGCGTGAAGCTGCGCGCCAGCATCGAGCGGGCGGTACGCGAGGGCCGGCTGATGATCGGTGCGGGGGTACCTCGTTGAGCGTGGGGACGCGTTACCACCGCGTGCTTGTGACCGAGGTCGTCGAGGAGACACCGGACGCGAAGTCCTTCGTGCTGGAGATACCGGCGGAGCTGAGCGCCGCGTTCGCGTACCGGCCGGGCCAGTTCCTCACCGTACGGGTGAGCGACACGGTGGCCCGGTGCTACTCGCTGTCCAGCTCGCCGCACACGGATACGCGGCTCAAGTTCACGGTGAAGCGGGTACCGGACGGGCGCGGCTCCAACTGGCTCTGCGACAACGTACGGGCGGGGGCGCAGGTGGACCTGCTGCCCCCCGCCGGTTCGTTCACGCCCGGCCGGCTGGACGGCGACCTGCTGCTGCTGGCCGGCGGGAGCGGGATCACCCCGGTCATCTCCATCATCAAGTCGGTACTGTCCGAAGGGGACGGTCGCCTGGCGCTCGTCTACGCCAACCGGGACGAGGAGTCCGTCATCTTCGCGGCGGAGCTGCGCGAGCTGGCCGCCCGGCACCCGGGGCGCCTGGTGCTGCACCACTGGCTCGACCTGCGCTGCGGATTCCCCACTGTGGACGGTCTGCGGGAGCTGGTGCGCGCGTACGCCCAGCGCGAGGTCTTCATCTGCGGCCCGGAGCCGTTCATGGCCGCGTCCGGCAAGGCGCTCGCCGAACTCGGCGTACCCGACGAGCGCGTGCACGTGGAGCGGTTCCAGCTGGTCGACGAGGACCCGCCGGTGGCGACCGGCGGTGCGGACGCCACCGCGGTGGTGACCCTGGACGGCGAGACGCACCGGCTGGCCTGGCCGTCCGGCGCCAAGCTGCTCGACGTCATCATGGAGGCGGGGCTGAACCCGCCGTACTCGTGCCGGCAGGGCATCTGCGGCGCGTGCGCGTGCCGGAAGCTGACCGGCGAGGTGCACCTGATGCACAACGAGGTGCTGGAGGACGAGGACTTCGCCGACGGCTACATCCTCGCCTGCCAGGCCCTGCCGCGCAGCGAGACGGTCGAGGTCACGTACGAGTAGTGGCCGCCAGCTCCTGGCGCAGCCCGATCGCGATGTCGATGAGCTGGTCCTCCTGCCCGCCGACCAGCCCGCGCGCACCGGCCCGGACCAGGATCTCGGCACCGGGTACGCCGTACCGCTCGGCCAGGTTGTAGGCGTGCTTGAGGAAGCTGGAGTACACGCCGGCGTACCCCATCACCAGCGCCATCCGGTCCAGCCGGCACTCCTCGGTCATCGCCGGGCGTACCACGTCCTCGGCGGCGTCCACAATGGAGTAGAAGTCCACGCCGGTGCGGATGCCGAGCTTGTCGCAGACGCCGACGAACGCCTCGACCGGCGTGTTGCCCGCGCCGGCACCGAAGCGCCGGGTGCTGCCGTCGATCTGCGTGGCGCCGGCGCGCGCGGCGAGCACGGAGTTGGCCACGCCCAGCCCGAGGTTCTCGTGCCCGTGGAAGCCCACCTGCACCTCGTCGCCCAGCTCCGCGACGAGCGCGGCCACCCGGTCACTCACCTGGTCGAGCACGAGCGCGCCGGCCGAGTCCACCACGTACACGCACTGGCAGCCGGCGTCGGCCATGATGCGCGCCTGCTTGGCCAGCACCTCCGGCGGCTGCGAATGCGCCATCATGAGGAACCCGACCGTCTCCAGGCCGCGCTCCCGGGCCAGGCCGAAGTGCTGCACGGAGATGTCGGCCTCGGTGCAGTGGGTGGCGATGCGGCAGACCGTGGCGCCGCCGTCCGCGGCGATCAGGATGTCGTCCTTCACGCCGACACCCGGCAGCATCAGGAACGCGATCCGCGCCCGCTTCGCGCAGCTCACGGCCGTGCGGATCAGGTCCTGTTCGGGGGTACGGCTGAAGCCGTAGGTGAACGAGGAGCCGCCCAGCCCGTCGCCGTGCGTCACCTCGATCACCGGTACCCCGGCCGCGTCGAGCGCGGTGACCACCGCCGCGACTTCGTCCACAGTGAACTGGTGGCGCTTGGCGTGCGAGCCGTCACGCAGCGAGCTGTCGGTGATGCGCAGGTCGAGGTCGGCGGAGAAGTGGCGGGGCAGCATCGGTACTCCCTGTCAGGCGGCGGATCGGGCCAGTTCCTCGCCCACCCGGGTGGCGGCGGCGGTCATGATGTCCAGGTTGCCGGCGTACGCGGGCAGGAAGTCGCCGGCACCGGCCACCTCCACGAACACGCCCACCCGCGCCATCCCGCCGGTGGCCGGGGACGGCCGGTCGAACTGCGGCTCGCTCACCAGCCGGTACCCGGGCACGTACTTGGCGACCTCGGCCACCATGTCCACGATGGACTCCGCGATCCGGGCGGTGTCGGCGTCCGGGTCGATGGCGCAGAAGATGGTGTCCCGCATGACGATGGGCGGGTCCGCCGGGTTCAGCACGATGATGGCCTTGCCCCGCGCGGCACCGCCGATCGCCTCCAGCCCGCGGCTGGTGGTGCGGGTGAACTCGTCGATGTTGGCGCGGGTACCCGGTCCGGCGGAGCGGGACGCCACGGTGGCCACGATCTCCGCGTAGCTGACCGGGGTGACCCGGGACACCGCGTACACCATGGGGATGGTGGCCTGGCCGCCGCAGGTGATGAGGTTCACATTCGGCTCGTCCAGGTGGGCGTCCAGGTTCACGTGCGGCACGACGTACGGGCCGATCGCGGCCGGGGTCAGGTCGACCGCGCGGATACCGGCCTCCCGGTACCGGGGCGCGTTCTCCCGGTGCACGTACGCCGAGGTCGCCTCGAACACGATGTCGGGCAGGGGATCCTGGGCCAGCAGCCAGTCCACACCGTCCACAGTGGTCGCCAGGCCCGCCTCGGCGGCACGGCGCAGCCCGGGGCTCTCCGGGTCGATGCCCACCATCCAGCGCGGCTCCAGCACGTCGGAGCGCTGCAACTTGTACATCAGGTCGGTGCCGATGTTGCCCGACCCGACGATCGCGGCGGTCCGCTCAGCCATGCCCACCTCCATTCCCAGCCGCCGGCGCGAACGCCAGCGACACCACGCCCAGTCCGGTGAACGATGCGAGGAACCCGTTGCCCGGCCGGGCGTCCACCGCGCGGGCACACGCCCCGGGCAGTACCACGTGACCGGCGTGCAGGCGTACCCCGTGCTTGGCCACGGTGCGGGCCAGCCATGCCACCGCGGTCACCGGGTTGCCGAGTACCGCGTCGGACCGGCCGCGCGCCACCTCTTCGCCGTCGCGCCACAGCGTGGCGTCGATACCCTTGATGTCGATCGCGCTCGGCGGTATCCGCGCCTCGCCGAGCACGAACCCGGCCGATGAGGCGTTGTCCGCGATGGTGTCCGCCAGGCTGATCCGCCAGTCCACGATCCGGCTGTCGATCAGCTCGATGGCCGGCGTCAGGTATGCGGTACCCGCGAGCACGTCCTCCTCGGTGCAGTCCTCGCCGGGCAGGTCCGCACCGAGGATGAACCCGACCTCGATCTCCACGCGCGGGTAGCAGTACCGGCCGGCGTCGACCAGCTCACGCTCGGTCAGGCGCATGTCGGCCAGCAGGTGGCCGTAGTCGGGCTCGTTCACGCCCATCATCTGCTGCATGGCCCGCGAGGAGAGGCCCACCTTGTGCCCGACGACCGCGGTGTCGCGCCGCCGGATGTTGCACAGCTGGATCTCGTACGCGTCGCCCGCGCCGAGCTCCGGATAGGAATCCACCAGCGGCGGTACCGGTGCCCGGTTCCGCTCCGCGGCGTACAGCAGGTCGGCCAGGGCCTGCCGCTCAACCTGACTGAGCACTCGGTCCTCCATCGTGGTACCGGTTCGCAGGCTGGTGCTCCCGCTCCCAGAACTATAACCTGTTCTAGTGGATGCGCGGGAGAGCGAGTTCGACGTCGTTGTCGTGGGCAGCGGCGCCGCGGGGATGACGGGGGCCCTGGCCGCCGCGCACCGCGGGATGCGGGTGGTGGTGCTGGAGAAGGCCGGCACCTTCGGCGGCTCCACCGCCCGGTCCGGCGGCAACGTGTGGGTACCGGGGAACGACGCGCTGCGCCGCGCCGGGGTGGACGACTCCCTGGCCGCGGCGCAGACGTACCTCGAACACGTGGCCGGGGTGGTGGTCCCCGAGGTGCGGCGCAAGGCGGTGATCGAGCACGGCCCGGCCATGCTCGCCTTCGTGGAGGCCAACACGCCGCTGGAGTTCGCCTGGGTACCCGGCTACGCCGACTACTACCCGGAGGCGCCGGGCGGGCTGCCCCGCGGCCGCACCGTCGAGCCCCGGCCGCTGGATGCGCGGGTACTCGGCGCGCAGCGGGAGCACCTCACCCCGCCGTATCTGGCCGGTCCACGGTCGGTCACCATCACCGCCGCCGACTACCGCTGGCTCAGCCTCGGTACCCGCCACCCGCGCGCGATGACCCGGGCGATCCGGGTGGCCGGGCGTGGCCTGGTGTCCCGGCTACGCGGGCGCGAGCTGCTCAGCATGGGTCAGGCGCTGGCCGCGGGGCTGCGCGCCGGGCTGGCCCGGGTGGGGGTACCGGTCTGGCTGGAGAGCCCGATGAGCCGGCTGCACACCGAGGACGGCCGGGTCACCGGCGTGTGGGTCACCCATGACGGTGAGGAGACGCTGGTCCGGGCGCGGCTGGGCGTGCTGCTCGCCTCCGGTGGCTTCGAGCACAACGCCGCCATGCGCGAGCGGTACCAGAAGCCGCCCGTCAGTACCGAGTGGACGGTCGGTGCGACCGGCAACACCGGGGACGGCATCGAGGCGGGTGAGGCGCTCGGCGCGGCCCTGGACCTGATGGACGACGCGTGGTGGGGCCCGTCCATCCCGGCCGGCAGCGGCGTCTACTTCTGCCTGGCCGAGCGCAGCCTGCCCGGCTGCATCCTGGTCAACGCGGCCGGCGAGCGGTTCGTGAACGAGGCGGCACCGTACGTGGACGCGGTACGCGCGATGTACGACAACCACACCGAGGCGGTACCGCACATCCCGGCCTGGCTCGTCGCCGACCAGCGGTACCGGGACCGGTACCTGTTCGCCGGGCGCGGGCCGCGCCAGCCCCTGCCCCGCCGCTGGTACCAGTCGGGCACCGCGCACAAGGCGGGCACCCTGGCCGGACTGGCCGCCGCGATCGGGGTACCCGCCGCCGCGTTGGAGTCCACTGTGGAGCGGTTCAACGGGTTCGCGGGTACCGGGCGGGACGAGGACTTCCACCGTGGCGACTCGGTGTACGACCGGTACTACGGCGACCCGCGCAACCGGCCGAACCCGAACCTGGCGGCGCTGGTCAAGCCGCCGTTCTACGCGATCCGCATCGTCCCTGGCGACCTGGGTACCAAGGGCGGCCTGCGTACCGACGAGTTCGCCCGGGTGCTGCGCGCCGACGGCAGTACCATCCCCGGCCTGTACGCCGCCGGCAACGCCAGCGCGGCGGTGATGGGGCACAGCTATGCCGGCGCCGGAGCCACCATCGGCCCGGCCATGACGTTCGGGTACCTGGCCGCGCTGGACATGGTCCGCACGCCGGTCAGCCCCGGGAAGGACAACTCGTGACGATCGACCCGGACGTGGCCATCGGCGCCGCGCTGCCCGGCCGTGACCTGTCCTGGAGCGCGAGCGACGTGCTGCTGTACCACCTCGGGCTGGGCGCCACCCCGGACGAGCTGCGCTACGTCTACGAGCGCGACCTGGTCACGCTGCCCACCTTCGCGGTGGTGGCGCACACGCTGCGGGACACCGAGCCGCCGGTGCTCGTCATGCCCGGTATCGACGTGGATCTGGTCGACGCCCTGCACGGGCGGCAGGAGCTGGAGGTACACAAGCCGCTGCCGACCGCCGCCGCGTGCCGGGAGGAGGCCCGGATCAGCGACGTGTACGACAAGGGCAGCGCGGCGCTGATCGTCACCGAGTCGAGCACCGAGTTCTTCACCCTGCGCACCACCATCTTCGTCAAGGGGGCCGGCGGGTTCGGCGGTGCGCGCGGCCCGTCCACCGCCGTACCGCCACCGGACCGGGCGCCGGACGCCACGGTGGACTGCCCGACCGGGTTCGAGCAGGCGCTGCTGTACCGGCTGAGCGGCGACCGCAACCCGCTGCACGTGGACCCGGAGTTCGCGGCCCGGGCCGGCTTCCCCCGCCCGATCCTGCACGGGCTGTGCACGTACGGGGTGGTGTGCAAGGCCGTGGTGGACCGGGTGCTGGACGGCGACCCGTCCCGGGTGGCCGGCTTCAGCGCGCGCTTCGCCGGCGTGGTGTACCCGGGCGAGACGCTGCGGGTACGGGTCTGGCGGGACGGCGACCGCTGCGTGGTCAACGCCTCCATTGTGGAGCGCGACGCGCCCGCGCTCTCGGACGCCGTGCTGACCGTGCACTGACCTTCGCGGACACCGGGGTCGCAGTCGCGGCTGCCCGGGCGGCGTGCCAGTATCTCTCCGTGACGACGGACCTGGCCAGCAGCGTCGAGGCGCGCCCGCTCCCGCGGTGGGTGCGCTGGACGCCGGT
>DATEJJ010000336.1:0-2893 GCA_035278125.1 Rugosimonospora sp. | reverse complement strand
CGTGCGCGCCTGCCGCGTCTGCCAGGCCGGGAACGCCCGGTGGTGGAGCTGGACGGTCGCGGGCTCGGCCGCGCGGTTGGTGAGCAGCACGGTCGCGGCGTGCCGGTCCGGGTCGTGGCTGGCCGCGGCGGCGAGGGACGGCACGTCACCGTGGCGCCGGGTGGCCAACTCCCCCGTGCTCACCCGGGTCACCAGGCTCACCCCGCCGACCGCGGCCGCGGTGGCCGCGAACGGGTGGAAGATGGCCTGCCGCCAGGCCGGCCCGCCCGGCTCGGTCATGATGGGCGCGATCACGTTGACCAGCTGCGCCAGGCAGCCCACCTTGACCCGGTCGGCGTGGTTGACCAGGGTGGCCAGCAGGTCGCCCACCACCACAGCGTCCACTGTGGAGTACACATCCTCGATCCGCGGTCCGGACACGTCGATCGCGGTGGCCTCGATCGAGGCGTACCGCGTCTGGTACCAGATGTTCCACTCGTCGAAGGAAATGTTGATACGCCGCCGCAGCCGGCGCCGGGCCACCACCGCGTCGATGGTCGACACCACGTCCCGGATGAACGCGTCCATCGCCGCGCCGGAGGCGAGGAAGCTGTCCCGGTCGCCGTCGTGCTCCTGGTAGTACGCGTGCATGGACACGTAGTCGACGTACTCGCCGGCCCGCTCCAGCACCGTGGACTCCCAGTACCCGAAGGTGGGGATGTCGTGGTACGAGCTGCCGCAGGCGGCCAGCTCGATGGACGGGTCGACCAGCCGCATCGCCTTGGCGGTCTCCGCGGCCAGGGCGCCGTACTCCTCCGCTGTCTTGTGACCGGTCTGCCACGGACCGTCCATCTCGTTGCCCAGGCACCACAGGCCGACGCCGTACGGCTTCGCGGAGCCGTTGCCGCGGCGCAGGTCCGACCAGCGGGTACCCTCGGCCACGTTGCAGTACTCCACCAGGGCGGCCGCCTCGCGTACCCCGGCGGTGCCCAGGTTCACCGCCATCATCGGGGCCAGGCCCAGCCCCTGCGCCCAGCGCAGGAACTCGTCGGTACCCACCTGGTTGGTCTCGATCGAGCGCCAGGCCAGGTCCAGCCGGCGGGGCCGCTGGGCGCGCGGCCCGATGCCGTCGGTCCAGTCGTACCCGGAGACGAAGTTGCCGCCCGGGTAGCGCAGCAGCGTGACGCCCAGCTCGCGGACCAGTTCGGCCACATCACGCCGGAACCCGGCCGCGTCGGCGGCCGGGTGGTCCGGTTCGTAGATGCCGGTGTACACGCAGCGCCCCATGTGCTCCACGAAGGAGCCGAACAGCCGCGGGTCGATCGGGCCGCGATGGTGGTCCGGATCCAGGACGACCGACTGCATGGGCTTCCCTCTCCAGGACCGTGGGACACCGTCCAGGAGATGGTACGGGTACTACCGGTGGTGTTCGAGCGTGGCCGGAGCCGCCTGCCGCTCCATGGCCACCGTGTCCTGCCGGGACAGGACGGCGTACGAGGGCGGCTCGCTGTCCCACTCGTCCGTCCACTCCTGGGTCAGGAAGCTCCGTGCCGCGAGCCGGCGGCGCCGGCGCCGCTGGCTGACCAGCAGTGCCACGCCGGTGAAGAGCAGCCCGGTGCCGGCGATGAGCAGCAGCCGCGGTCCGCTGTCGTAGAGCAGCTGCACCTTCGAGCTGTCGGACTTGGCCTTGTCCACACTGGCCTGTACCGAGGCGTTCGCGACGTTGAAGGTGCCGTCGAAGAGCGTCTGTCCATTCTGGCCGTTGGGTCCGCGCAGGAACTGGTGCACCATCTGCCGCGCCTTGACGATCTGCCCGGTGTACGGCTCCACCCAGTACGTGCGCGACGCCTCGTACATGCGCGCGGCGGTGACGGTCCGGTTACCGGTACCGCCGACCAGGCTGACCGGCGCCTTCACCTCCGCGATCTTCATGACCGGTACCGTCTGCACGAACCGGTACACCGGCAGCCCGTCGATCGTCTCGTCCCCGTCGTACCGCATCGGCAGCGCCATCCGGGCGGCCGCGTCGTAGAAGGCGTAGTCCTGGCGCCCGGTGTTGAACGGGAACTTGAGCTGCAGCCCGGTCGCGTGTATCCCGGTGTCGCCGTTGGTCTTCTCCTCCGAGCACGGCTGCACCGCCATCCCGGTGCGGCGGTCGACGCAGACCCACTGGTCCTGGGCGTCCACGAGCGCTCCGGTGTCGTCCTCGGTCACCTGCCCGATGTCCCACACGGCCACCGAGCCGTTGATCTGCACCTCGGGTGCGTCGATCTTGCCGCGGACCCGGATGGTGGTGGTCACCGGCACGTTCTGGCGCATCTCCAGCATCGCCGGGTAGAACACGGTCGCGTTCCCGGTCGCCACCAGGCTGACCCCGGGGTCGAGCGGCGCGACGGCGAGGCGCGGGTAGGCGTAGAACCTGAGCAGCAGACCCAGGGCGATGTTGAACACGCCGAGGGTCAGCAGTACGAAGGTCAGGGCTCGTCGCACCGGGATCTCCCAACGTGTGCGGGGACACTGGTTTACTGACGGCCGACATTACTCACGAGTAGCAATCAGGGATACTCACGCAGCGACGAAACTGACGCCGGAGTCCTTGTGGTTCCCTAACACGGCCTCAGCGCCGCGACGCCTGGCACAGGCTGCGCCCGTCCGGGCACAGGTAGTAGGTCACGCCGGTGAGCAGCCGGGTGCGCGACCCGATCCGGTAGGTGACTCCGGTGCCGCCCGGGACCAGCACGACGACGTAGGGTGCGGACACGTCCCAGCCGCCGTCGTACCCGCCGAACACGTCGTTGGCACCGGCCGCGTAGCCGGCGTCGAAGGCGTCCCGGGCGGCCTGCCGGCCGGCGGCGGGTACGCCCACGGTGCCCTGCAGCGCCCGGCCCTCGCGTACCCCGTCGGCGTGGCCCGT
>DATEJJ010000335.1:0-9546 GCA_035278125.1 Rugosimonospora sp. | reverse complement strand
CGGCGCGTGTCAAGATTTTTTAGGCAGGTTGGTCAGGATTCATTGAGTGGTCGGTGTCTGGTCCTGGTCGGCTGGTTTGTTGATCCAGACGGCTGGACGCAGGGCGGCTGGTTCGGGGTGCTTGCGTACGAACCGTTCGGGGGTGCGGGTGTAGGCGGCGGTGAGCACGTCGGCGCGGGCGGACCGGATCGCCTCGGACTGTCCGTAGTGGACGGATTCGGGCGTGTGCCACGCAATGCCGGAATGCCGATGCTCGGTGTTGTACCAGCGGAAGAAGCGCTGGCAGAACGCGCGGGCATCTTCGATACAGCCGAAACGGTCGGGGAAGTCCGGCCGGTACTTCAGGGTCCGGAACTGCGCCTCGGAGTACGGGTTGTCGTTACTGGTGTGCGGCCGGGAATGGGTCTTCGTGACGCCCAGGTCGGCGAGCAGGAACGCCACCGGCTTGGATGCCATCGACGAGCCGTTGTCGGCGTGGATGGTTAGCATGTCGCGGTTGATGTGCTGCTTGGCGATGGTGTCGGCGAGCAGTTTCTCGGCCAGCAGCGCCGACTCCCGTTCGGCGATCAGCCAGCCGACCACGTACCTGCTGTAGATATCGATGATCACGTACAGGTAGAAGTAGGTCCACTTGGCCGGGCCGAGCAGCTTGGTGATGTCCCAGCTGTAGACCTGGTTCGGTTTCACCGCAACGAGTTCGGGCTTGACCCGCGCCGGGTGGGTGGCCTGCCGGCGCCGCTCGCGCACCTCCCCGTGCGCGCGCAGGATCCGGTACATCGTCGATACCGACGCCAGGTAGACGCCCTCGTCGAGCAGTTCGTGGTAGACGGTGGCCGGCGCCTTGTCCACGAAGTCGGGGCTGTTGAGCAGCGCCCGCACCGCCTCCCGCTCGGCCGGTGTCAGCTCCCGTGGCTGCGGCCGCCGCTGCCGGTCCGCACGCGGCGGTGGCGGGGACTGGCGGTGGCGGCGGTAGTGGTTGGCCTGCGGTCGGCCGGTCGCTCGGCACGCCGCCCGCGTGGAGCCCAGAACTGGTATCAACTCAGCGATCGCGTCGTCGATCATCTGGTGGGCTCGCTCCCGGTGCTCGGGCTGTCGGTCGCGAGCTGACCCAACAGCGCGGAGAGCTTTCCCTGGACCTCGATCACCTTGCGGGCCTTGTCCAACTCGGCCTGCAACCGCTCAACATCTCGACGCAGCTTGGCGTTCTCTCGCTCCACCGGGTCCGCCGGCGGCCGCCCGGCCGGCTTGGCCAGGGCGGCCAACGCGGCCTGGTCGCGTTGTTGCCGCCACGCCGAGATCAGCGACGTATACAGGCCCTCCCGGCGCAGCAGGGCACCCTTGCCCGCCTTGTCCAGCCCGTCGTATTCCTCCAAGATCCGCGCCTTGTACGCCGCGGAGTACGACCGCGTCCGCGCCTTCGCCGGCACCTCCGGATCAGGCACCTGGTTACTCGAACTCACCTCGGGATGGCTCCTCGCTCGCCCTCTCAGGACAAGGTTTCTACCTCCGACCCTGCCTCACCAGATCTTGACAGAGAGGGCGGCCGCTGGCCTGCCACCCCGCCTCGTTCGTCATCGATGAGACAGGACACCCGCGCAGTTGCGCAGCGCATCCGCGATCCGCTTGGGCTGCTCGTCGTGGTCAATGACTACCCGTACCGAACGGTTCCGCAACACCAGGAGCAGGTCAGCACCCTCGTCGTCCCAGGAAATCCGCAGTTCGGCGGGCCTGTCGTCGTAGTCGTCGAGGCCGGTGGCCTCGATCGGGGCGCGTTGGTCCAGCGCGCTGGCGAGTTGGACGGCGATATCAGGTGCGAAGCCTATGCTCTCGTGGAGCCGCCCGGGGTACGGTCACCGAGACCTCCACGTACTCCGACTCCTCGGGGCTGGCCCATACCTCCAGGTCCGCCTTGCCGCCGAGGGAGTTGGCCTCCAGAACTTCGAACTCGTACTTGGTGTAGCTCATCTCGTTCGTCCTTCGTGCTTGGTGTCCAAAGTAGACGGTTGGCCGCCTGCGACGCTCGCCCCGCACGGCGGTTACCGAAGCTCGGTGTCGAGTAGCTCGGCCTTCCGGGTTGGTGTGCTCGAATGCCGCCGGAGGGCCCGAGCCGCGTCAGCTCGCGGCGCGCTCGACGTCGAACTCGACGTCGTCGCCCTTGGTCCGGATGCCGCTGGCGGCCCGGTACCCGAGCGCTTCGGCCGTTGCGACGAGTTCCGCCACGAACGGCTCGCCGCCCAGGCCGATCGTGGCGGCCCGGCGAGCGGCGAGTCGGGTACCGGCCTGGTCGTAGATGCCGATCCAGACGGCGCCGGTCCCCCGGTGCCCGCCAGGCAACCCGGGGCCGTCGGATTCGGGGCCCTGGAAGGTACGTGCGGTCAGTGATGTCATTACGGGTTGGTCCTCTCGGTGTCGGCCTCGTCGTCTCGGGGATCTGGACTCGTTGCGGGTACTCACTCGGATCGGGTGGACCGGTGGCGCGGCCAGGGTGCACTGCCCGACGTTTTTATGTACCACAGATATTGGCAGCGCCTCACCAAGAACACAACCTGTCCGGCCTATTTTCTGTGGTACGGTTTTCCATGACCGCTGAGGTTCCTCGCGGGTGCGGCCGACCGCCGACCGGCGTGACGCCCAAGCGCAACATTCGGCTCGGTGAGGTCTGGGAACGCGGCGAGGAGCTGGCCGCACTGCTGGGTATAACGATGACCGCGTATGTGGAGGACGCCCTGCGGCGGGCGAATGAGCGGGTGGGACGTCAGTTGGCACGTCGCGGCGACCGCCCGTCGTCGGACCCGCCGGCACTGTCGGAACCGGGGCCGGCGCCACGTACCGGGCGCCGGCCCCGGTAGCTCGTCGGGTCAGCAGCGCGAGATGGTGCGCGGCGTCCCCCAGTCCGTGTCCGTATTAGGTCGCGGAGGTGGCCGCCCTGTGGTGGGCGGCGGAGGCGATGAGTACCGCGTCGCCGCCGGCGGTGCGCGCGGCGGCTGCCGCGGCGCGCAGCGCCGCGAACTCCTCGTTGTTGAGGTCCGCAGCGATCGACTCGTTGTGCAGTAGGGCGCCCAGTTGTTCGGCGATCTCGCCCAGCTGCTCCCCCAGCCACAGCAGCCGGGACAGATGTGGGGACGTGGGAGTCTGCGAGGTGAGCACCTGATGACGCGCCGGCTCCGTCATGTGGTTCACGGTACGGCCGGCCCCCACGTGGATGCCCGGCGGCGAGGCATGGTCCGCCGCGGCGGTGGGGCAACGCCCGGGCCAACCTTGGCGGCCCGGGCGGTTCGGCGCGACGGCTTCGACGTATGGCCTGCTTGCTCGCTGTCGCGTCCGGGCCCGCCGGGTCAGGGCTGGCCATAGAGGGTGGTGGCGCCGTCCGGGGCCGGCCCTGGCTGCCAGCGCACGCCGCGGGTGCCGGTCTTGCGCTGGACGTGCGCGGCCGCCCAGGCGCGCATCTCGCCGTCGGTTTCGATCCCGACCGGCCCCTCGGCCCGGGAAAACGCCTGGACCAGTCGCCAGCCGTCCGGATAGCGGCGCAGCAGGTAGTCCTCCCCGCTGATGAAGTTCATGACCGACCACCCCGCCGCAGGGTCGCCGACGCTGGTCGGTTCCCAGTCCATCAGGTGTTCGGCCTGGTTCTCGCCGATGACCCGCAGCGCCCACCGCTGCGCGTCGGCCACATTCATCGGCTCGGCGGTGTGCGCCAGCAGCACGCCGACAGACAGGTGCTGGCCGCTGTGGTGCAGCACGAATGTCTGCGTCGGCCCGGGCGGCTGCTGGGGGCTGGGGCGTTGCTCGCGCAGCTGCGCGAGCTCCACCCAGCCCATCAGGGTCCGGTCGCCGGCCAGGACCGGCTCCAGGTCGCGCAGCTCGCGGATCTCGTGCGGGTTGACCGCGTAGGTGGCCGCGAACAGCACGCCGCCGGCCTGGCGCGCGTGGGCGAGGAACTGCGGGTTGGCGTTGACCGCGAACGTCCTGGGCGGCGACTCGGTGAGCGTGACAGCGACTTCACCGTGGGCCAGGCGAACCACCGCGCCGTCGATCGGCTGCTCGACCCGCAGCAGCGGCCCGGGTGTCACCATGCCGGCGGTCTGGAACGAGACGGGCAGGTGGATGTGCCGGCCGCCGTGTCCGTCGTGGTCGAGAAACACCATTTCCAGGCCGGGGTTGACCAGCAGCAGGGGGCGCATCTCGACGTCCCCGTCGCGCTCCATCGGCAGCAGCAGGTTCATGCCGGTCCAGGTCAGGTGCGCGTCCGGCGCGGTGGGCAGCAGCGGCCCCGCGTTCCACTCCGACGCTCGGCAGCGCGGATGGGTGAGCTGGGCGGTACTGGTCACGCCGAGGTCGTCGACGACCAGCGCGGGTACGCCGTCCAGGGGCCGGCCGCATGCCTGGCAGTCGACCGGGTACAGGCTGGCCAGGACTTGCCCGAGCGTCCGCGGGCCGAGCCGCTTGCGGATGTCGGGACTGATCGATGCCTTGGTGACGGCCATCGGAAACCTTCCATGGGCGAGAAGGGAGTAACGGGACTGTAGCGGACAGTGCCGACAGCTCCAGGCGCGTCGGTGCGACCGTGGATCCGCGGCAACACGGACTGTTGGCCCCCGGCCGATTCCGGGGAATCGCTGGCAGCGCCGGGGGCGGAGGGTCAGACCCGGTACGGGCTGACGGGGTGGCGGCGGGCCGCGGTGGCCTGGACGCGTTCGGCCAGCAGGGTGGCCGCGATCAGTACGCCGCCGGCGCCGGTCACCACCGCGGCGCCGGCGGCACTGGTGACCGCGGCGGCCAGCACGGCGGCGATCAGCAGCGCGCCGACGTGTAGCGACTGGTCGAGCAGGTACGGGGCCTCGGCCCAGAAGTCCTGGCAGCCCTTGGCCCGGATGATCAGGCGGACCAGCCAGCGGCGGTCGATGGTGGCGTGGGTGCTGGCGGAGGTGGCCAGCGCCGCGGTGCTGCCGGCCCAGGTCAGTGGGGCTACCACGGCGACCAGGGCCAGCGCGGCGGCCTGGGTGAGGAGGTACAGGGCGACGTGGCGGGCGCAGCCGGAGATCCAGCCGGTCCATGGGGTGTACGCCGGCGGCGAGCAGGTCGGCGGTGGGTGCGCCTTTGGCCGCGGCCGCGGTGTGGGGCTGGGCCGGGTGGTCGCCGATCTGGTGGCCGGCGTAGAGCCCGGCGAACGTGACGGCGGCGATCGCCGCGGTCGCGATGGTGGGCATGATGGGTGGTGCTCCTCTCAGGGAGTGCGGGGCGGCACTGCTTTGGTCGGTGGGGCCGCCCCGCTCAGGCGTGTGACGGCGGGTTTGGTCGGGGCTGGTCGGTCGCGGTGGTGGTTGCCGAGTGTTTGTCACCGGCTCGGTGTGGCGGCGATCTGGGCCTGCCAGCCGTCCTCGCCGTACGGGCCGGGTGCGGGCTGCCAGCCGGTCACGGTGACGCCGTCGGTGGCGATCATGTCGGTGGCCCATCGCTGGGCGGCGTCGACGTCGTCTTCGCTGATGTCGGGCCCGGCGGTGGCGTCCGCGTCGTCCGGGTCGTCGCCGACGTAGACGCCCCAGCCGTCCACCAGGGTGTGCACCAGCCGGTACCGCCGGGTCGTCGTGTCCGGCCGGGCCGCCGCGGCGGTGGGCTCGTCCGCGTCGGCGAGCTCGGGGACGTACTCCAGCTCGGCGGCGCCCAGGCCGTCGCGGACGTCCCACCCGGCCACCCGGCGGCCGGTGAGGTCGGCGACCACCGGCGCCGCCCACGCGCATGCCTGCTCGACCGCGGTGTCGGGCAGTCCGTCGTGGTCGGCCAGGTGCTCGTCGTCGCCCAGCAGCATCCACGCGCCGTCGACGGTGGAGTACAGCAGCCGGTACTCCCCCGCCCCGCCGCTGGCGGCCGGCGCCGGCGGCGGGGCGGGTGCGGTGGTGTCGGCGAAGACGGCGAGGCGGGCGGGGTGGCCGAGTAGCAGCCGGCCGGGCTGCCAGCCGCTGACCGGGATGCCGAACTTGTCGGCGAGGACCTGTGCGCCCCAGTCCTGCGCCGCGTCGACGTCGTGCGGGTCGTCGAGGTGTTCGGCTCACGCGTGCGGTGCGTCGACCTCCAGGTCCAGGTACAGGCCCCACCGCCGCCGGTCGTCGTGGTCGAAGGCGAGGCACGCTGCCTGCGGCCCCTCTCCCCCGGCGGGTGGCGCCGGCGTGGCCCGGGTGCGTTCGTCCACGTCGGCGAGCCGGGCCTGCTCCCACTCGGTGGGCTGGTACCCGGTGTGCTCGCGTAGCCGCGCCAGCCAGGCCGCGTCCTGCTCGTTCCACCGGTTGTAGGTGATGCGGGCGTGGACCTCGTAGCGGGCCAGCGCCAACGCGTGCGCGGCGTGCACCCGCACCGGCCAGGTGCCGCGGCGTACCTGGTCCCACCACTCGTAGGGCTGCAGCTGTGGGTCAGGGCCGACGCCGGCGTCGACAAGCCACACGCGGGCCAGGGTGGAGGTGTCGTTGCCCGGCGCCCACAGCCACGCGTCGACGATGTCCGCCGCGTGCGCCTCGGTCAGCTTCGGTGCGCGGGCGGCCAGCGCCGCGGCGGCCTGCTGCCGGGCGTGCATGGCCACGCGGCGTTCCCGCTCGTCGGTGATGCGTTGCTGTTCGGCCGGGCTGCGCGCCGCGGTGGACCGCTTGGGTTTGGTCGTCGTGTAGTAGGTGATGTCGCCGGTGCTGGCGCTGATCGTCGCGACGGCGGTGCCGTCCTTGCGGGCCTGCCGGATGGTGGGGGCGCCGCGCAGTTCTTGTTTCCAGTAGTCGGAGCCGAACCGCTGCGAGGCGCTGGCGATGACGGGCACGTTCTCCTTGGCCAGCCGGGCCGTGGCCGCCTCGACGGCCCGCGCCGCCTTGGCCTTGTCCTGGATCGAACGGACCGCGTCCGTGACGCTGCGCCAAGACTGCGTGCGGACCAGTTTGCGGGCGGCGAGCATCTGCCCGTGGTCGCCGGCCTCGGCGTACGCCAGGGCCTCACCGACTTCGAGTTTGCCCGCTTCCAGCTCCTTGATCAGTGCCGGGGCCAGCGCGAGCAGCTTCAGCCGCTTGGACACCTGGCCCTGGGAGCAGCCCATCCGGGCGGCGATCTCCCGCTGGCTGCGTCCGGACTTGACCTGTTCGGCGAAGGAGCGGGCCTCCTCCAGCGGACTCAGCGGTGCGCGGGCCACGTTTTCCGCGGTCATCACGTCGAGCTGGCCGAGCGGGTCGTCCGCGATCGCGTCCTCGCGCACCAGCACGGGCAGGTGCGCTGCCGGGTCGCCGCCGGCGACGTTGCCGGCGGCGGTGCGACGCCGGGCACCCATCAGCACCACCCAGTCGGCGCCGGCCAGCTCGCCGGCGTGCTGCGGCCAGGCGCTCGCCACCCGGGCGGCGGGCAGCACCACCGGCGGCTGCAGTACGCCCAGTTCCCGGATGGACTCCTCCAGTTCGGTCAGGTCGCCCAGGTCCCGGCGTGGGTTGGCCGGGTGTACCACGACGCTGGCCATCGGCACCGTCTGTGGGCGTATGGCGACGGGCGCGGCCGGTCTCGGTGGCTGGTAGTCGCCGGCCGATTCCGCGGCATCGGCGTGTCCGCGTCGCGCGGCCATCACGTGGCCATCCTTCGGCGCCGGATGTTCGCGCCGCGCACGAGTAGCCATTCCTCTTCCTCCAAGATTTTGTGCCAGGTTCCGGGCGCTCGTGGCTCGCACCTGTGTGCCGCTTGTAGCGGTGCTGGACAGCGGTGTTGGCGCGCCGGCTCCTGCGCATCGTGTGGCACATGACGGCGTGCTCGATTCGCGACCTTCGGCCAATTTAGGCGCGCGTTTTGTCGTGTCATCCTGGCTGCGTCACCCGGATCCGCATAGCCGGCTCCGTGCGCCGCTGGCTGCCGCGCCGTCTCGTCCTGTAGCTCGTCAACGAACGCCGCGAACCACGCCGAGCGCGTCGACCAGAGCTGGCCATCGTCGCTGCTCACCACTAGTTTCGATCTTGGTGCACCAGTGTGCTTGCGACACCGTGCGCCGCATCGGCCACGAGGGCACGCACACGGCTGTAGTCGATGGTGTGTGCACTGGTGTGGCAGCTGTTGTCTGTGTTGGTGTCCACCTTGTCTTGTCCTAGATCGTGAGCGCTGTTGTGCATGCTGTTGCTCAGAGTCGCGTGGACGATAGTGCCTATCAAGTGATGAGCGTTGTCGTGTTATCTATAGTGCGCTCTATAGTGCGATCGATTGTGAGCATGATCGTGCGCGCCGTAGTGCACGTGGTTGTGTGTCACCCGATGTGCGCGTTGTCTCGCGTTGCCGCTGGTCATCGCGTGTGCACGCGATCACGTGACCTGTCTCGCGCGCCCTCTGGCGCGATCGCCTGCGCGGTGGTACGCCGTACATGTCGCACCAACGTGAGCGAGAGAGGCGGCGGATGTCGTTCGGGCAGGAGACGGTCGACCGGGAGCTGGCCACGGCGCAGCAGCGGTCGCGGGCCTTGCGGCCCAGGTGCCGCCGGATCGTGGCGGTGTTCAACGGCAAGGGTGGGGTGGGCAAGACGAGCCTGACCGCCAACCTGGCGGGGCTGTTGGCGTTGGCGGCCGCCGACGCCGGGTCGCCGCGGCGGGTGCTGGTGGTGGACTGCGACCCGCAGGGCAACCTGGGCCTGGACCTGGGGTACGCCGGGTCGGACCGCGACGACCGCGGCAGTGGCCTGATGGCGGCCCTGCAGCGCAGCGGCACCCCGCCCTACCGGATCCGGGATGTGCGGCCCTGGCTGGACGTTGTTCCCGGTGGCGAGCACCTGGACGAGGTCAACGGGCTGATGTTCGGCAAGACCGCCCGGGGCAAGCCGCACGAGGCGCGGCTGGCGCTGGCCGAGGCGCTGGCCACGGTCGCCGACGAGTACGACTGGATCCTCGTCGACTGCCCGCCGAGGGAGATCCAGATCCAGGACATGGTGCTGGTGGCCGCCCGGGCGGTCCTGGTCCCGGTCAGTTTCGACGAGGCCAGCCGGCAGGGCCTGACCGGGGTGAGCGAGCGGTTCGGCCGGGCCATGCAGCTCAACGAGGCGCTGGAGCTGCTGGGGGTGGCCATGTTCGCCTTCCAGTACCGGGTCAACAAGACCGGCGGCGAGGTCGGCCAGCGGCGCGACGTGCGCGCCCAGCTGCAGGGCGACCTGGTCGCGGCGGGCAGCGACGCACCCGTGTTCAATTCGGTGATCCGGCACATGCCTTCGGTGGCCAAGTCGTGTCGTGATCGCGGGCAGTTGGTCTACGAGTTGGAACAGGCGGTCGGGCCCAAGTGGTGGGAGCTGCGGGCGGGTACCGCGACCGGCCGGCCGGTACCCAGTTCGGAGGCGACGAAGGTCGCCCAGGAGTACGAGGACCTGGCCGGTGAGGTGTTCACCCGGATGTTGCGGCTGGAGCAGTCGTGACCGCCGCCGAGGAGCCTCGCCCGGGCCAGCCGCGCCAGCCCCCGCCGCCGTCGCTGGGCGGACTCGCCAGACCCCGTGGCTCCGGCCTGGCCGGCTTGGTCAGCGGCGGACAGGCGCCACCGTCCCCGGCACCGCCTGCGCCACCCCCC
>DATEJJ010000334.1:0-5035 GCA_035278125.1 Rugosimonospora sp. | reverse complement strand
GTCGAGGCCGTCGGCGCCGGCGTCGCCGGGGTCGCGCCCGGCGACGACGTGTACGGGCTGCTGACCGGCGGCGGCTTCGGCGAGTACGTGAGCGTACCGGCGGACCTGCTCGCCCCGAAACCGGCGAACCTGTCGTACGAGCAGGCGGCGGCGGTACCGATGGCGGGGATCACGGCGCTGGTCGCGCTGCGCGACTCGGGCCGGCTGGAGCCGGGCCAGCGGGTGCTCGTCAACGGCGCGTCGGGCGGCGTGGGTACGTTCACGGTGCAGCTGGCCAAGGCGCTGGGTGCGACGGTCACCGGGGTGTGCGGCCCGCACAACGTCGAGCTGGTGCGCTCGCTGGGCGCGGACGAGGTCGTCGACTACCGGGCGACCGACTTCACCCGCACCGGGCGCCGGTACGACCTGCTGGTGGACAACGCGGGCGGGCGCACGGCGTTCGCCTGCCGGCGGGTGCTGGACCGGCGCGGCCGGATGGTGGTGGTCGGCGGGCCGGCGGGGCGCTGGCTGCAGCCGGCCGCGCACGTGTTCGGCGCGGTCCTGGCCGGGCCGCTGGTGTCCCGGCGCGTGCTGGTCGCCGACGCGGTGGGGTGCGAGGACAAGCGGCAGGCGCTGGCGACGTTGACGGAGTTCATCGAGGCCGGCCGGGTCACCCCCGTGGTGCACCGGAGCTTCCCGTTCGCGGAGCTGCCCGCGGCCGTGAGCTACCAGGAGCAGGGGCACGCGTCCGGAAAGGTGGTCGTGACGCGCTGACGTGTCGAGAGCGCGGCGGCGGCTCCGACTCTGTGGCGAGGGAAGGAGTCAGTGATGGAGTCAGGAATCCTGCCGGTGCCGGGTGCCGCGATCTACTACGAGGTGCGCGGCTCGGGACCGGTGCTGCTGCTGATCTGCGGCGGCGTGTACGACGCGGACGGGTACGCGGGGCTGGCCGGGCAGCTCGCCGACCGGTACACGGTGGTCACCTACGACCGGCGCGGCAACTCGCGCAGCGCGGCGGGGGTACCGCGGGAGCCGCAGCGCATCGAGGTGCACGCGGACGACGCGTACCGGGTGCTGCACGCGGTCGGGGTGGCGGCGGGCGGGCCGGCGTACGTGTTCGGCAACAGCTCGGGCGCAGAGATCGGGCTGGAGCTGGCCGCCCGGCACCCGGAGCTGGTACGCACCCTGATCGCGCACGAGCCGCCCATCTTCGACCTGCTGCCCGACGCCGGGCGGCTGTTCGATCTCATGGGGCAGGTGGAGGAGGTGTTCGCCGCGCAGGGACCCGGCCCGGCCATGCAGGTCTTCGGCGCCGGGTTGGCCATGCGCGGCGGCGAGCCGGAGGACGAGCGGGTACCCGGGGGAGCGCAGGCGCCGCCGGAGCCGGACCCGGCGATGCTCGCGATGATGGCGCGAATGGAGCAGAACATGGCGTTCTTCATCGGGTATGAGGTGCCGCCGTTCGGCCGGTACACCGCGGACCTGGCCGCGCTGCGCGGGTCCGGGGTGCGGATCGTACCGGCGGTGGGCGCGGAGTCGGTGGACGAGCCGCCGCACCGCTCCGCGCTGGCGCTGGCCGAGCGGCTGGGCGTCAAGGCGGTGACGTTCCCGGGCGACCACGGCGGCTTCGGCTCGCACGTACCGGAGTTCGCGCGCCTGCTGGACGAGGTGCTCTCCGGGACCTGACCGGATCTCCCGACGGGCTGTCCATATTGCACCTATTGTCGGGTCATGCCGGTACGGGGGGTCTGGTACAGCGAGGACCGGAGGCTGCGGGTCGAGCTGGTCGCCGAGCGCGGGCGGGAGTTCTTCCGCGTGATCGACCGCAGCCTCCCGGTCGCGCAGCTGCCCAGCGTGGAGCGGCTGGAGGAGTGGCTGCGCGAGCACGCCGGCGTGGGCTTCGCCGACCTCGTCGAGGACTGATCGGAGGGTTCGCCGAGGGGCCGGCACGGGCCGCGTACCGGGGAGAATTGCGCGGTACCCCCATCGAGAAAGGGTGAGTCCCCGTGCAGCGACGCAAGGTTGTCACAGCGGCCGCCGGTCTCCTCGGTGCGGCCGCCGCCGGTCCGATGGCCGCCTCCCCGGCGGGCGCCGCGCCCGCCGCGCCGGCCCTGCGGCTGGGCCAGATCCGGCTGGTCACACTGTCGCATGTGAACGATCCCGCGCAGACGTTCATCTTCCCCGGCGATCCGTCGTTCACCCTGTCCACCGCGGCAACCATCGAGCAGGACGGCTACTACCTCCAGTACGTGCAGGAGGGCGAGCACACCGGCTCGCACTGGGGTGCGCCCGGCCATTTCAACCCGGACGCGGTGCTCGCCGATCAGATGGATCCGAACGATCTGCTGCTGCCGGTGGTGCGGATCGACATCCGGGCGCAGGCGGCGCGCGACGCCGACTACGCGCTGACCGTGGCCGACCTGCAGCAGTGGGAACGCCGGCACGGCCCGATCCCGGCCGAGTCGGCGATCGTGCTGTGGACCGGGTACGGCGCCAAGTGGGGCACGCCGGCCTACCCGAACCTGGACCAGGAGGGCCGGATCCACCAGCCCGGGTTCGGGCTGGACGCGGTGCGCTGGCTCATCGCGCACGGCAAGCTCGGGTACCGGGGTGCGCTGGGCACCGACACGCTCGGCCCGGACGTGGGCATCGACGACACGTTCGGCTCCTCCACGCTGCTCTACGAGAACCGGCGGATCAGCCTGGAGAACATGGCCAACCTGGAGCTGCTGCCGACCACCGGCGCCTGGGTGCTGCCCGGCGGGCCGATCAACCGGCGCGGCTCCGGCTCGCCGGCGCACATCTTCGGGCTCATTCCCGCTCCGCACTGACCAGTACGGCGCCTCGCGGCAGCGCGGGCGGTACCGGCACCGGTACCGACCGCCGTCCACTCTGGACAGTGAACGGGCCCGGCGCGACGGGCAGGCGGCGGCGCAGCGCCGGAGAGCAGCGCAACGCCAACGATCGTTTGTTACGTCCGGTGACGCGCGGCCCCTCGCAGCGGGTCGGCCGTTGTCTCGCCCGCCTCAGCCGGACGGCGTCGCCGCCGCGCCGGCTGGCGGCGGGGTCCCGGTTGACGGTGGAACTCCGGCTGACGGCGGGGTTCCCGCTGACGGCGGGGTCCCGGCTGGCGGCGGGGCTCCGGTGGTGGGCGGGGCGAAGACGATGTGGCCCTCGGCGTGCGCGACGGTGGGGCCGTCGGCGACGTAGCGGGTGGTGCAGCTGGCCGCGCAGCGGATCGCCAGCGTCAGCGCGCCGCCCTCGCTCGCCACCAGCAGGTCGCCCGGGCGAACGTCCACAATGGCCAGATCGGCGGCGGTCAGCCGGAGCACCGAGTCGGTACCGGGATGACGGTTGCCCGGCGAGCGGCGGTCCGCGAGGTACGCGGCCCAGCCGGTGCGGAAGGCGGCGGGTACGAAGCCGGCGCTCTCCGCGCCGATGTCCCCGCCGTGCGGCAGCGGTGACGTGGTGATCAGGCGGGACCTGCCGTCCGGCCCGATCGCCCAGATCTTCCCGCTGTTCTCGTCCGGCGCCACCAGGTCGCCGCCGTACGCGCCGAACGATGCCGGCGCCACCTCGACACCGCCCTCCACCGAGGGTGCGCCGGAGACGAGGGTGCTGACCCGGCCGGCGCAGTCGATGGCGTACAGGGTGGTACCGCCCTTGGCGGCGGCGGTCACCAGCAGGCGGTGCCCGAACCGGCCGACCCCGTCCAGGGCGATCCCGTTCGGTGCCACGCCGGGCAGGTCGGCCAGCCGCCGTTCCTGGCCCGCGCTGTCCACCGCGATCACCCCGGGCTTGCCGCCGGGCTGCAGCGCGTACGCCGTGTCCCGGGTCCACCCGCAGCCCGCGCCGTCCACCTGCTGCCCGGTGCCGAGCGTCAGGTAGGGCTCGGGCCCGCGATCGGTGCTGTACCCGCCGGTACCGCGGGCGAAGGGCTGCGGCTCGCCGCCCGGGCGCAGCAGGGACAGGCGGCCCGCTGCGGCGACGGTGAGCGTACCGTCGGCGCGCGGTGCGGTGAGGTCGACGACCTCGCCGACGTGCACGGACGGCGCCCAGTGCACGGGAGCGGGGGAGTACGGGGACGGAGCCGGTAGAGGGGAGCCGCCGGGCCGCGGCCCCCCACACGCCCCCAACCACAGGAGCAACCCGATGAGCAGTACCACAGCCGTGCTGCCGCTGACCCGACGCTTGGCGTCACCGCCCACGCGTCCGACGGTACGGGCTGGCGCAGCGGTACACACCCTGGTGAGCGGGTCGGTCACCGCCCTGTAATCCGCTACCTGTTCCCCGCGCCGACGTGGTTCGGCGGCATGCGTGACCCCAAGGTGGGCGCGGATACGATCCGCAAGGCGCACGTGGTACACCCGGTGGTGGGCTCGCCACCGGCAGTGGCCGGCATGGCAAGGTGGTGTGGTGACGACTGCCGAGGAGCGCTTCGACGCGCTGGTGGACGAGTTCGTCCGGGTGGATGGCGTGACGCCGCCCGGACCGGGTACCGGGTTCGGCTCGTCCGCGCTGCGGTACCGGAAGAAGATCTTCGCGATGCTGGTACGCGGCGCGCTGGTGGTGAAGCTGCCCAAGGCGCGGGTGGACGCGCTCGTGTCGGCGGGGGAGGGCGCGCGCTTCGACGCGAACAAGGGTACGCCGATGAAGGAGTGGCTGGCCCTCGCGCCCGAGTCCACAGTGGACTGGTCCGGGCTGGCCCGGGAGGCGCTCGCCTACGCGGGCGGCTGACCCACCTCGCGCAGCCGCTCGGTGAGGAACGCCCGCTCCGCCTCGTTGCCGGCCAGGGCCAGCGCGCCGCGGTACGCCTCCGCCGCGTCCGCCTCGCGCCCCAGCTCGCGCAGCAGGTACGCCTTCGTGGCGGGCAGGTACCGGTACCCCGTCAGGCGCGTGTCACCCTCCAGTTCCCGCACCTCGTCCAGGGCGGCCTGCGGGCCGCACACCATCGCCAGCGCCACGGCCCGGTTGAGCCGCACCACCGGCGACGGCCAGACGCACAGCAGCCGGTCGTAGAGCTGGAGCACCTGCGGCCAGTCGGTGGCCTCGTACG
>DATEJJ010000333.1:0-9391 GCA_035278125.1 Rugosimonospora sp. | reverse complement strand
CGGCCCTGCGCCCAGGCCGGCGCGCCGGTTGCGGCCAGCACCGCCGCGCACAGGAGCGCGAGGACGGCGGCCCGCCGGATCCGTGTCACGCCGGCTGTAGCCGGGCGCAGGTGCAGTGGGCGGCGGCGCGCTCGGCCGGTCGGGGGCGCTGGTGCAGGTACACCGCGATCATCATGGGGATGAACACGATGGAGTTGTAGAACAGGTGCAGCTCGACCCGCGGGAAGGCCAGTTGCAGCACGCTGGTGGGTACCGGCTTGCCGAAGAAGTTGTGGCCGGTCTGCGCCTGGATGAGCAGCAGCAGGTGTTCGATGTGGTGCCAGAACTGGATGACCAGTGCCACGGTCCACCAGGTCCGGGCCCGGCCCACGAATCCGGGGCGCAGGAGGAACAGGGCGACCAGCATCACCAGGGCGTACCCGTAGTGCAGCCATTCGGAGGTGACCAGCCAGGGGAACGCCTCGCCGAGCAGCCCGCGCGCCTGCGGGCGGGGCCAGCCCAGCACCCAGATCTGCCACGCCTGCACCACGTGCTCGGCCCAGTGCGCCAGCACGACCACCAGGAAGATGTTCAACGCCAGCCGGTGGTACCGGGTGTTGAGGCTCGTGAGGATCCCGGGGGAGGGCACTGCGGCCGTTGCTGCCATGGCACCCGATGATAAGTACGCCAGCGGGCCTTGAATGCTTCGAGATTGCCGACTTCACCTACGGCGGTGCGTCGCGGGACCACGCGTCGCCGCGCTCCTCCAGTTCGGCGATGGACAGCTCCTCGCGCGGCGTGGCCAGCGACCAGAGGTGGCCGAAGGGGTCGCGCAGGGTCGCGTACCGGTCGCCCCAGAACGCGTCGTGCGGCTCCCGTACCGGGGTGCAGCCGGCGCGTAGGGCGCGGGCGTAGGCCGCGTCCACGTCGGGGACGTAGAGGTGCAGCACGACGGGGGTACCGTGCAGGGCCAGCGGGTCGCCGTCGCGGCCGGGGGAGTAGTCGTCGTGCAGCAGCAGCCGGCCGCCGTTGACGAGCAGTTCGCAGTGCATGAGCCGGCCGTCGGGCCCGAGGTTGCGGACGAGTTCGTCGGCGCCGAACGCGTCGTGGTAGAGGCGTACGGCGGCGGCCGCGTCGTGGACTGTCAACTGTGGAGTGACGCCGGGGAACTCGTTCATGGCGGGTGCTCGATCGGGGTGGCCAGCAGGGCCTGGGCGGTGTCGCTGCCGAGCAGGGCGGCTAGGCGCCGGGCCTCGACCCGTACCACGACCCGGCCGGCCTCGGTGATGCGGTAGCTGCGCCGCCGCTCCGCGCGCCGGTCCGCCCGGTTGGGCAGCGGCTCCGTGTCGACCTCCTCGATCAGGCCGTCGACCCGCATCCGTTGCAGCGTCCGGTACAGGGTGCCGGGGCCGAGGGTGATGCCGCCCTGGCTCAGCCGCTCGGCGTCGGCCATCAGCGCGTACCCGTGCCGCTCGCCCTCGGTCAGGGCGAGCAGGAGTGCGAACATCGCCGGAGTCAACGACTCTGCCATGGTCCGCCCCACCGTGCCCGCCCTGCGGCCGGCCCCGCTCGTTCTAGCTGCTGACGACGAATGTATGCCCGTCCGGGTCGGTGACCCGCACGAAGGTGCCCCACTCCTGCTTCTCCGGCTCGCTGACCGTGGCGCCGGCGGCGGTCAGCGCCTTGTGCAGCGCGTACACGTCCTGGCAGGTCAGCGTGATGTCGGCGGAGGAGCCGATGCGGTCCTGCTTCTCGAAGCCGGCGGCGTCGGCGAGCACGAACGCGGTCTCGGCGCCGACCGGCGCGACCTCGATCCAGCGGCCCATGGGGCCCATGTCCGCGTCGGTGCGCACCTCGAAGCCGAGCACGTCGGCGTAGAACTTCCGCGAGCGCTCCTGATCCGCGACGTAGAGGGCCACGGTGTTCACTTTAGTGATCATTTATCCTCCCAGACGGTCCGGTCGAATGTATCCACCGTGGATACTACATGCCATACTCGTGCGATGAGATCTGCGTCATCTGAGGAGAAGCTGCGCGCCTTCTGGGCGCACCGCCAGGGGCTCGACGGCGGGCTGGCCGGCGCGAGCCCGGCCGAAGTGCTGACCGCCACGGGCTGGGCGCGCTCGATCGGGAGTTCCACGCCGTACCTGTCGCTGTTCGCGCGGGCCGGGGTGGACCGGGAACGGGTGGACGGGGACCTGGCCCGGCTGGCCATCTGCGAGCTGCCCACCGCGCGGGGCTGCGCGTACGTGCTGCCGGCGGCGGACTACGCGCTGGGGTTGACCCTGGGCGTGGCGGCCGCGGTGGCCGACGTCACCGCCGCGACCCGGCAGCTGCCGGTGACCCGCGGCGAGGTCGACAAGCTGTGCGTGACGGTACTGGAGATCCTCGACGCGGCCGCCGAGCCGATGGACCCGGCCGCGATCCGGGGTGCGGCCGGGGACGCGGTCCGCAGCCTGGGTGAGGAGGGCAAGAAGCGGGGGCACAGCACCACGCTGCCGATGGCGCTGAGCCTGCTCCAGTCGCAGGGCGAGATCCGGCGGGTACCGGCGGACGGGCGCCTGGACCAGCAGCGGTACGCGTACGTGCGGTGGTCGCCCTCGCCGCTGGACGGGTACACCGCGGACCTGGAGGAGACGTACACGCAACTGGCCCGGCGGTACTTCGGGTGGGCGGGGCCCGCGTCGCTGGCGCATTTCCGGTGGTTCTCCGGGCTGGGCGCGACCGCGGCGCGCACGGCGGTGGCGCCGCTGGCGCTGGTACCGGTGGCGGGCCGCGAGGAGCTGTTGCTGCTGCCGGAGCAGGTGGACGAGTTCGACGCGTTCGCCGTGCCGCGCGCGCCGAGCTACGTGCTGGTGCCGGTACACGACGGGGTGCACCTGCTGTACCGGGAGCTGGGGCGGCTGCTGGATCCGCCGGACACGGCGCGGCCGGTACCGGGGGGCAAGGCGGGACGCACGCTCGGGCAGGAGCCGGACCCGCCGAGCCTGGCGATCCTGGACCGGGGCCGGCTGGTGGGGCTGTGGGAGTACGACGTCGACGCGCGGGACATCGTGTACCAGGCGTTCGTGCGGCCGGATGCGGCGCTGCGCCAGGCGGTCGCGCATACCGCCGAATTTGTCCGCGACCAGTTGGGGGACGCGCGGACCGCGGCCATGGACACGCCGCGCAGCCGGGCGCCGCGGATTGGCGCGTTGCGGATTGGCGCGTTGCGGGCCGGGTAGCGGTCGCGCCGCGCCGGGGGATCCGGCGCGGCGCGGCTGTGGCACCGGGGTCAGTTCTCGTCGCGTGGCCGCAGGTAGTCCTCGGCGGCGGCGCCGAGACCGGGCGCGTCCTGTTCGGTCATCTTGACCGCCCACGGCACCTGCAGCTGCGGTTGCTGCTGGGCGGCGTCGCGCGGCAGGAAGGCGAGGTTGGCGCCGATCTCCTCGGCGGTACGCAGGAAGTCGTAGATGCCCCAGTGCTCGGCGATCTTCCCGTCCCGGATCCGCACCACCTCCATGCCGGGGATGGCGACGTCGCGGTCGGTGGGCGGCACGCCCATGAACTCGCCCCGGTGGTGGGCGTGCAGCGTGTACATCACGGCGAGCAGGTCCTTCTCGCCGAGCATCAACTCGTTCTCCTCCTCCGCCTCGGCGAAGGCGGAGGCCCAGGCCGAGAAGCGCATCTGCACACCCTCCAGGCCCGGCGGGTCGCCCTGCATCGCGGCGTGGTCGATGAAGTCGTCGGTCAGGTTGCGCTGCAGCGTCTCGGTGCTCCAGTCGCCCTGGTTGAACACCTCGTGCTGGAAGCGCAGCAGCACCTTCTTGTTCTCCTCGACGCGCTTGAGGTCCTCCACGGCGCCGATCACCATCTCGGTGCTGGTGTCCATGCCGAGCAGTACGCGCAGCCGCTCGGCGGCCTCGTAGATCTGCCCCTGTACCGGGTCCTGCTGCTGAACGGCGCTGTGTTCGGCCGATGTCATCGTCGCTACTCCCTACTCCAAGCCGTCGATGCCGTATCCGTGCTTCTGGTGGTGCTCGCAGTAGATCTCGCCGATCGGGGCGATCATCGCGCAGCGGCGCAGCGTGCCCTTGAGCAGCACCTGGCACTGGCGGCGCTTGAGTTCGATCAGCGCGCGCAGCTCGCCCAGCTTGGCCTCGTCCGCGCCGGCGGCCACCGCGGCCTCGTACGCGCGCTGCGCCATGGTGCTGTCGAAGCCCTGCTGGGCCCGGACCGCCATGATGTCCTCGGTCAGCGGCGCCATGATCTGGTTGGCGAAGATGTCCTCGAACGGGTTGATGTGGCGGTGCTCGATGATGAGGCCGTCGCGCACCTTGATGGAGTGCAGCGTCGGGATCGCGATCTGGTGGTCGCGCGGCGGGCGGCCGGCGAACTCCTCGTACTGGGTGCCCCGTCCGGTGATCAGACCGACCACGGCCTCGTTGTCGGCGGAGATGATTTCATTGATCACCATGAACCAGTCCGGGAACGCGCGGAACAGGCCGCGCAGCATCCGGTTGTGCGCCTCCGGGCTGATCGGGTCGTTGCCGAAGTACGTCTTGCTGCGGAACTCGGTGGGGTGGAACAGGTTGGCCATGCCCTCGTAGTTGCGGGCGTTCTCGTACTCGATGTACCGGTAGAAGATGTCGATGTTCCGCTGCCGCAGATCCTCGTTGATGGGCGGCTGCGAGACGGTGATGGTGCCGTTGAACTGAGCCGAGACGGAGGCGAGGAACTGGTCGAACAGTTGCTCGCGGGCGCCGGCGGGCAGCCGCTGGATGAGCGACAGACCTTCCCGCAGGCCGGTGCCGCGCTGCGCGTCCGGCGCCTCGGTCCGGGCCACCTCCGTACCCGTGCTGGGGTTGCCGTTGGTCTTGGCCAACGCGGTCTGCATCTCGAACCAGCGGCCCTGAACCTCTTTGAGCGCAGTACCCGCGGGGGCCTGGCTCGGCTTGTCGTGTGCGCTCATAAAATCCTCCGGCGGGAGTGGCACTTGCTGGTCAGTCTCGCATCGGGGCCGGACGGCGAACTTCTTCGTCATTGCTCGCCGGAGGCGGGGTCAGCGGGCTGCCGCGGCGAGGTCCAGGACGTGGCGGATGCTGCCGGTGACGCTGATGTCCGGTGCCCGCCCGACCGGCCGGGCCAGGGTCACCGGCAGGCCGTGCTTGGGCTGTGACACCATCAGACCGCCACGGTCGATGCGGCTGCCGGGGCGCAGCTCCGGGCGCCAATGTTGGAGGAGTTGCGCAAGTATCAGCTTCGTCTCCAGCATCGCGAAGCCGGCGCCCAGGCAGGTGCGCGGCCCGGCGGAGAAGGGCAGGTACTCGTACGGAGTGGGTTCGCAGGACAGCCAGCGGTCCGGCCAGAACGTGTTGGGGCGCGGGTACAGGTCGGGCAGCCGGTGCGTGACGTACGAGCTGAACACCACGTGCGCGCCTGCGCCCAACTCGTACGGGCCCAAACGTACCGGCTGCGCGGCCACCTTGCTCCACCACATCACCGGTGGCAGCAGCCGCAGGCTCTCCTTCACCACCCGGTCCAGCAGTGGCAGCCGGGGCAGTGCGGACACCTCGGGCGGGGTACCGGTCAGCTCGTCGACCACGTCGCGCAGGATGCCGGGGTGGGTGCACAGCAGCAGCAGCGTCCAGGTCAGCGCGCTGGCCGCGGTGGCGTGCCCGGCCATGAACAGGAACGTGGTCTGCCCGACCAGTTCCTCGTCGGTCAGCCCCTGCCCCTGCTCGTCGTTGGCCCGGATCAGCCGGGACAGCACGTCGGCACCGGTGCTCCCGGTGCGGCGCCGGTCGATCAGGTCGCGCACCGCGCGCTCCAGCCGCGCGGAGAGCACCTGGAGCCGGTGGTACGGCAGGCCCGGCACGTCGACGGGGAACGCCAGGGCGGGGACCGAGAAGACGGTGTCCATCCAGTCCTGCAGCAGCCCGCCCATCCGCTGCCCGTCGTCATTGGGGGGCAGGCCCAGCATGGTGGACACGGCGACCGCCATGGTCAGCGCGCGCATCTCCTGGAGCATGTCCAGGCGCTGGCCCAGCCGCCAGCCGGTGAACCGCTGCTGGGCGAGCGCGGTGATCTGCGGCCCGTACGCCTCGACGTGGCGGCGTTGCAGCGCGCCGCTCATCAGCCGGCGCTGGCGGCGGTGCTGCGCACCGTTCATGTTGGTCAGCCCCGCGTACAGGCGGCGCAGGGGGCTGTCCGCGGCCATGCGTACCGGCGAGGAGGCGGCGTCGAGGTTCTCGTACAGCGCGGGGTCGCTGAGCACCACCTGGTTGTAGCGGGGGGAGAAGACGAACACGTAGTCGCCGCGCCCGCGGACCAGGGACGCGATCTCGCCGTACCGCTCGTGCAGCCGGCGCAGGTAGCTGACCGCGTCAAAGGCGAAGCGGGCGAAGTTGCCGCGGTGGCCGAGCACGGGCATCGCCCGCGGGCCCGGGATTTCGGGGACAGGCATGCGTCCAGCCTGTCCCCGCCCCGGTCACCCGCGCTTCCTCCGGCTTGCCGCTCAGGACTCCGGCGTCAGCACGAACGACCGCTCCTCCGGTATCGAGGTCATCTGCGAGGTGGCCGCCTGCCAGCGGTCATGACGGAACACGTACGTGTTGGTGATGCGGTACGTGCCGCTGACGTCCTGCCGGAACGCCTCGCCGGTCTGCGTGTTCTTGGCCTGGCTGCTGGCCTTCATCCGGTACTCGCCGATGGCGGTCGCGGTACCGGGGTGGACGTGCAGGGTCTGGCCGGTCGCCTCGAACCCGGCCTGGCCCAACCCGTCCCAGTGGATCATTCCCTTGACCATGGCGTCGACGACGTGCGCCCGGTCCTGCACCTCGCCGTACGGGTTGGTCAGCGCGTACTCCTCGGCGAACAGCTCGTTGAGGTGCGCCCGGTCGGCGGCGATCTCCTTGGCGTCCACCGTGGCGGCCACCTCCTGGCCGGTGGTCTGCGCGATGGTGCTGTACTTCGCCGAGATGATGGTGGCGTCGGCCAGCACCTGGCGGATCGCGGCCTGTGCCTGTTCGGCCTGTGCCCGGGTCAGCCCGTGGGACACGAAGCTGTCTTCGTTGATGGGGAGGTCTCCGACGGTTTCGTCGATCTGCCGCTGGCTGACCCCCGCGCGCTCCAGGTAGGCACGGCGCTGCTCGTCCTGCATCGGCATGCTGCACTCCTTCCCTTTCCCGCCAGTTTTCTGCGACGGGTATCGATTGACTTCTTCGACGTTGCGCTGCGCAGGCGGGGCGAGCAAGCCGGAAGAAGTGCCCGCCCGGTCGGTCCGTCACGATGCGAACAGAAGCCAAATCCACCGCTCGCCCCGGCGGGCCGGTACCCGAAGTGCACGAGGAGGCGACACGTGTCGACCGAGGACAACAAGGCGCTGGTCCGGCGCTACATCGAGACCTGGAACCGGGGTGACCTGGAGGGTATGGCCACGTTCTGGGCGCCCGATATGGTACACCACACGAGAATGGGCAGTCACGACTTCCGCGAGGTCGTCACCATCGTGGCCGACTTCATGACCGCGTTCCCGGACCTGCAGTTCGAGATCGACGACCTGGTCGCCGACGGGGACCGGGTGGCCAGCAGGATGACGGCGCGGGCCACGCACACCGGCGAGTACATGGGGGTCGCGCCCACCGGCCGCACGGTGAGCTGTTCGGTGTTCGGCATCGCGCGCATCGCCGACGGCAAGCTGGTGGAGCACTGGGGCGTGACCGACGAACTGCACCTGATGCAGCAGATCGGCCTGGTACCCGAGGCGTACCTGGCGGCCATGGCCTGACCGACCGCAGCTTGGTGGCGCGGAGCGGGTTTCCCCGCTCCGCGCGTGCGTATGCGCTCAGGCGGCGCGGTGCCGCCGTTGCTGGCCGGCCACGCCGACCTGCTGGAAGTCGACCTGTTCGCTGAAGCCGCGTACGGTGCCGTCGAGCACGTTGAGCGACATCAGCGGGAACGCGAAATCCGAGGCCGCGTAGATGCCGTGCCGCTGCTGGAGTTTGAAGACCTCGTCGCCGAACGCCTTCATGTCGAACTCCCGGTCCGGGCCGGCGTGCCGGTCGACGATGTCGACCATGCCGGCGATGAACGCCTCCCGGTCGGCCCGGCTCGGGTCCACGGCGCTGTCCAGGATGATCTCGCCGCAGCGCCAGCCCTCCCGGAACGCCAGGCACTCGAAGAACTCGCCGATCAGGTCCTTGACCCGCTCCGGCAGGTGCACGCAGTACCCGGCGTCCAGGATCACCACCCGCTGGTCCGGGGTCAGGTACACGTTGCCCGGGTGCAGGTCACAGTGGACGAACCCGTCGGTGAACATCATCGTGTTGGCCGCCTGGAGCACCCGGTCGGCGAGCGCCTTGCGCACGTCCGGCGGCAGCGTGGCGGGGGTACCCACGTCCAGCTGCGGTAGGTACTCGAAGAGCAGGCAGTTGGGTGCGGACAGTTCGGGGTACACGGCGGGGACCCGGATCTGGCCCACCTCGCGTAGACAGGTGCGCAGGTGTGCGATGTTCTCCGCCTCGCGGGCGAAGTCCAGCTGCCCGAGGATCGCCCGGCCCACGTAGTCGACCAGGTCGGCCATGGGCATGCCCCGCATGTTCGGCATCCGCTGCATGCCGCGCATCATCGCGTGGGCCAGTGCCAGGTCGGTGCGCATCCGCCGCTCGATGCCGGGCCGCTTCAGCTTCACCGCCACCACCCGGCCGTCGGTCAACACTCCCTTGTAGACACACGCGATGCTGCCGCTGGCGACCGGCTCGGCGCCCACCTCGACCAGCGCGGTGATGTCCGCCTGGCGCAGCGCCCGGTCGCGTTGCCGCCGCGACATCGGCCGGACCCGGTCGTGCAGCCGGCCCATGGCGGCGGCCATCTCCTCGGACATGGCGTCCCTGCGGGTACTGGAGGTCTGCCCGAACTTGACGAAGGTGGGGCCCAGCGCCTGCAGGGTGGCGACCAGGCCGCGGTAGCGCAGCCGCCGCGCCCGCGTGCGGCCGCCGGTGAGGAGGCCGCCGAGCATGGCGAGCAGCGTCATGACGGTACCGGCGGCGCCGATCGCGACGATCACCGCCAAGCGGGCGAGCATCCGCCAGGCGGGTACCTTGCCGGTGTTCTGGTTGTCTGACACGATGTTCTCCACTTACGGTCGCAGCACGAACAGGGCGTTGAGCGGGCTGGTGACGGGCAGTTCGGTGACGCTGCCGAAGCCGGCGTCGCGGGCCAGCGCGGCCAGTTTCTGGTACGGCAGGCCGAGCGTGCCCAGCGCGTCCGCGCCGTCAGCCAGCGCGGTCGGTACACAGTAGAGGGTGCTGGTGGCGTACAGGATCTGGCCGGTGGGGCCGGCGTTGTCGGCCGGGTCGGCGGCGGCGGCGCTCTCCAGCACCAGCAGCACCCCGTCGGCGGGGGCCAGCGCGGCGCGGGCGGCGGCCAGCAC
>DATEJJ010000332.1:0-10698 GCA_035278125.1 Rugosimonospora sp. | reverse complement strand
GGGTGCCGGGTGCGCCTTCGACGCGGGCTGGGGGCCGGCGAACGCCGGGGTACTTGACAACACCGCGGCGCAGACGACCGCGAACGCGACCCACCGACCCGCCACCGCTCGGGTTTTCGGCATGGCACAGCCCCTCTGAGGTTCTTGGAACGCGGCGCCGCCATGCACCGCTCATCGCCGCGACGGGCGCGCGAGCACGCCGTCCCGGATCCGCCAGCACCTCGGACAACGCCAGTGATCACGAGGCGGCGCGGCAGCCGCCCAACAATCACCCGGCCGAGGGGCTACCAACCCGGGGCGGCGGCGTAGAACACTTGTTCCACCATTCACACAAGCAGCGCATCAGCGGAACGCCGGTGATCTACCTCGACTCCGCCACCGTCGTCAAACTTGTCCGGCAGGAGGCGCACAGTCGCGACCTTGTCGCGTGGCTCGACACCCATCGAGACGTCCCGCTCGTGTCATCCGCACTCGTCGAGGTCGAGGTCCCCCGGGCGCTGCGTCGCCGCGCCCCGCAAGCCCTCGTCGGCGTACCCGCGACGGTGGGGCGGCTCTTCCGTCTGGAGATCGACGCCACGATCAGATCCACCGCCGCGGCCTTCAGCGAGCCGGCGCTGCGCAGCCGCGACGCCCATCCATCTGCCCGGGTCAGGAGTACGCAAGCCCCTCGTAGGCCGCCGCCACGGTGAGCAGGCCCCGGTCGTCGTCCTGCTCCAGCATCCGGTTCATCACGTACGCCACGACCACCCGGGCGTCGAGGTCGACCACCACCAGCGCGCCACCCCACCCACCCCAGAAGCAGGTGCGCGGGTTCGGGAACAGCCCGCCGCTCAGCCCGTACCCCATCCCGTAGCGCATCCGCATACCCAGCACCCGGTCCCGACCCGAGAACTGCTCCGCCAGTGCCACCTCGCACCCGGCCGGCGACAGCAGCCGTACGCCGCGGGCCGCGCCGCCGCAGGCGAGCACCGACTGGATCGCCGCCACCGACCGGGCGTTGCCGTGGCCGTTGCCCGCGGGAAGCTCCGCGCGCCGCCACGCCACCGTGTTGGCCACCGCCGGATCGACCTCCGGGTTGCCGCGTTCCCGCCCGGGCACACCTCCCGGCGGCGGCGGGATGACCTGCGCCACCCGGTGATCGTGCTCTGTGGACAGTCCGATGTGGAAGTCCGCACCCAGCGGTCCGGCCACCTCCCGGGCGAAGAACGTGCCCAGGCTGTCCCCGGTGATGCGGCGTACCACCTCACCCACCAGGAACCCGAACGTGGCCGGGTGGTACCCGGCCGCCGTGCCCGGCTCCCACCGGGGCGCCTGCGCGGCCAGCAGGGCCGTCGCCTTCTCCCAGTCGTAGAGGTCCTCGACCGTCATCGGCTCGTCCCAGACGGGCAGACCGGCCGTGTACGACAGCAGGTGCCGCACCAGGACACCCGCCTTGCCCGCCGCGGCGAACTCGGGCCAGTACCGGGCCACCGGCGCTTCGAGGTCCAGTTCGCGGCGATCCGCGAGGATCAGCGCGCACAGCGCCGTCATCGTCTTGGTGACCGACCACGTGTTGGTGATGGTGTCGCGCTGCCACGGCGTGGAGCGGGCCGCGTCGGCGTACCCGCCCCACAGGTCGACCACCGGCTCGCCGTCCACGTACACCGCCACCGACGCGCCCACGTCCCGGGTGTCCAGACTGGACGCGAGGAAACGGCGCAGCTCACCGAACGAATCCGGGCAGGTGCCGTAGGTCTCCGCCACGCAGGGACGCTAACTCGCCACCCCGGTTTGCGACAACGCATTTGCGGGACCGGCCCGCACGGCCGCACGAGTCGCACCCACGCCGCGGTACCAGAGGGCCGCCACCGGCCAGCCCGCCATGGAACGGTGCGGGGTCGCCGCCAGCGCGGTCAGCGCCAGCGGCGCGAACCTGCATCACTGCCCGGCGGCCCACGCGGCGGCTACGGCAACGAGCTACGGCAGCTCGGCGGGGTGGGCAGGGTGGCCACGTCCGCGACGGGCACCCACCGGGCGCCGGAGACTTCCTCAAGGTCATCGGATGCGGGGGGTTGCGGGGTCTGGTCTGCCATCAGTAGGGCATTCGATCGCCGTGGCTCCGTTGGTCGATCTTGAACAAGGGGCTTTCCATGGATGTCGGCGGGCCGTGGCGGCTACGCGCTGGCGGTGAATAGGGTGCACCCCCGGCGGGGCTGATCTTTGCGTGCGGTGTTGCCCTGTTGTGCCTGATCTGACGAATCTTGCTCAGGTTGGGGGGTGTGCCGGCCGATCAGTGCCTTGACCCGGCCAGGCGGGGGTGAGTGTCGGGAGGGCGTCGTGTTTGGTGTGGCGGGTCGGGCGGAGTCAGACCGGCTCCGTGCGCAGTTGGCGGAGGCCAGCGCGGACGTGGAAGCGGTCACCGTGCTGGTGCGTGCCACCGAGGCCGCGACGTCTGTCGACGACGCGGTCGGTCGGGCGCTGGCCCTGGTGCGGGAGCGGTTCGGCTGGGCGTACGGCTCGTACTGGCAGTTGGACAGCGCGGCGCAGGTGTTGCGGTTCTCGCAGGAAAGCGGCAGCGCCGGGGAGGAATTCCGCCGGGTCACCCTGGCGGCCGCGTTCGCGGAGGGGGTCGGCCTGTCCGGCCGGGCGTGGCGTCGCCGGGATCTGGTATTCGTGCGTAACCTCAGCGAGTTGACCGACTGTGCGCGTGCCCCCGCAGCCACCCGGGCCGGGATCCGCAGCGGGGTGTGTTTCCCGCTGATGGAAGACGGCCGAGTGGTCGGGACGATGGACTTCTTCGCCACCGAGGAACTGCAACCCTCCGAGGGCCGGCTGGCGGTACTGCGGGCGATCGGCCTGCTGCTGTCGGCGGCGTTCGCCCGGTTACACGAGGCGGTCCGGCAGGAGAAGGCCGCCCAGGACGTGGAGGCGGTGTCCACGGTGATCCGTCAGATGACCCAGGCCACCAGCGAGGACCAGGCACTGCGCGCCGCGTTGGAGACGATCCGGCACGGCTTCGACTGGCAGTACGGCTCGTTCTGGCGCCTCGACGAGGACGAACAGGTGCTGCGTTTCGCGCTGGAGTCCGGCGACGCCGGGGACGAGTTCCGCCGAGTCACCATGACCGCGTCTTTCGCCAAGGGCGTCGGGCTGTCCGGCCGTACCTGGGCCCGCGGAGACCTGGTCTTCGTGGAAGACCTCGGTGAACTGACCGACTGTGTGCGCCGACCCGTGGCGCAGGCCGCCGGAGTCAAATCCGGGGTCTGCCTACCGATCCAGGTCGGTGGCCAGATCGTAGGCACGATGGACTTCTTCGCCACCCGCACCCTGATCATGTACCCCGGTCGGGAAGCGGCGTTGCGCAACACCGCGTTCCTGGTCGGCCAAGCCCTGGAACGGTTCACCTCGACGCGGCAACTTCACGACGCCGGCCGCAGACTGCTGGACTCCATCAGCGAAGTCGAACGCAACGTCCAGTCCGCCTCGACCGTGGCCGCGCAAAGCGAACGGATCACCGTCGAGGCCAACGAACAGGTCGCCGCCCTCGGCCAGGCCAGTGCCGAAATCAACCACGTCGTCGCCGCCATCCAGACCATCGCGGCCCAGACCAACCTGCTCGCCCTCAACGCCACCATCGAAGCCGCCCGCGCCGGTGAAGCCGGCAAAGGCTTCGCCGTCGTCGCCGGCGAGGTCAAAGAACTGTCCACCGAAACCGAACGCGCGACCACCGAGGTCAGCGCCAAGGTCACCACCATCCAATCCCGCGTGGACACGGTGACCACCTCACTGGCCCAGATCCACACCGCGGTGGAACAGATCAACGAAACCCAAGCCATGATCAGTAACGTCCTCAAAGACCAGGTCGCCGTCACCAACGCCATCCTCCACTAACACCCACCCCAGACTCAGGAGACGGACGTGACACCGACACCACCCCCCACGCCCGACTCCACCAACCCGGCCTGGACCCGGCTGCGCGAAGGCAACACCCGATGGTCCCAAGGCCGCAGCACCGCCGACGGCAGCAGAGGCGCAGCACGACGCGCCGAACTCACCGCATCACAGTCCCCGTTCGCGCTCATCCTGGGCTGCTCAGACTCCCGGGTACCCGCCGAGATCCTCTTCGACCAGGGACTGGGTGACCTGTTCGTCGTCCGCACCGCCGGACACGTCCTGGACACCACCGTCCTGGGATCCGTGGAGTACGCCATCCAGATCCTGCACATCTGCCTGATCGTCGTACTCGGCCACGAAGACTGCGGCGCCATCACCGCCGCGACCCGCATCATCGACCACGGCCAAGTCCCACCCGGCTACATCCGCGACATCGCCGAACGCATCACACCCGACGTCCTACGAGCCCGCACCGCCGGAGCGGCAACCATCGCCCAGATCGCCGGCCTGCACACCCTCTACACCATCGAACGCATCCAACAACGATCCGCCCTCATCGACCACGCCATCCACACCGAAACCGTCACCGCCGTACCCGCCCAGTACTGCCTCAACACCGGAACCGTCACCATCATCCAACCACCCACCAACCACACCAACCCCCCACACACCTACCACACCCCCGCCCTGCAAAGCGCCTGACCGAAAACGACCGCCCATCGAAGAAACACGCCACCCAACCGGTCTCGATCCCGTCACCTCCACCATCGACGTCCTCGACCCCGGATGACCAGCCAGAACGCGTATCTTCTCGTACCTGCGCTGTCCACTGCATGAAGCACGAAACTGTGAGCCCCCTGCCCGGCGGGGGACTCACAGTTGGGGATCAGTCGACACCGGGCTCGACGATGAGTTCGGCACCGCCCGCGCTGGCCCCGACACCGACCGCCGGCAGGCTGTCGTCGGTGGGACACGCGGGCACATGACCGGCCCGATCCAGGCGCTGGCCGTTAGCTGGAGGCGACCCGCTCCGCGCCTTGCGCGGCCGCCGTGGTCATTTCGATCGTGGGGCCGCTCACATCGACTGCCGCCGTGGTCGCGACCTCTTCGAGAACGGTGCCGCCGAGCTGGGCGGGCGCCAGCCCGAGCAGGCCGCGCAGGCCGCCGCCCAGCTTCTCGGCCAGGGGCTTGAGGTAGGGGCCGAGCTGGGCGGTGATGCCACCGGTGAGACAGCCGACGACGGCGCTCGAGACGTTGTCCGTGGTGGTCTTCGCGGCGCCGGTGATGAGGTTGTTCGCTGCGGTGGAGACCGCACCGCCGACGCATCCCGACAGTGCCGCACCGGTCACCGTGGTGGCGGCTCCCGCACCGATTGCGGCTTCAAGGCCGGCGCCCACGGCGATCGTGATGCCGACGAATATCGCGGCCGCGGCGAGACCCGCGATGGCGATCTTGGCCCATTTGGGCAGCGCCACCAGCTCGACGGGTGCGCCGTTGGGGGACGATGCCGTCACGAGGTCCGCCGTCACGGTCCGCAGGGTCGGCAGGGACGGCGCCGTCGCCCGAGCCAGCGTCGTACTCACCGCCCGGCCCGCGGTCGACCGGTCCGCGTTGACGGTGGCTGTCCCCTGACCGACATCCGCACACGAGACGCCGTCGAGGTACGCCGCGAAATACACCTTCGTACCGTCCAGCGGCCCCGGGCTGAGGAATACACGGTCTCCGGACAGGCCGGTCTGGGCCTGATCGTTGGACACGATCTCGTGGAGATTGTTCGCGGTGGCGTTGTCCGGGGCGCTGGCGGTAATGGGCAGCACCACCTGGCAGGTGCTGCCGGTCGTGTTGACGGTTGCCGTGCCCGGTTCGTATTGGATTCCAGACAGGTCGGCCGCATGCGATTCGGGCTTGGGCAGAACGTACGTGAACGCCGCCAGGGCCACGACGAGCGCCATGGCCAGCAGCGCTACACGCCCCCAGGACAGACTTCGCGCGAAGGGCAGGCGCCGTGCCCTCGCATCACCGTTTCCAGCTTGCGCGGTACTCATACGAGTCATTCCTTCCGGTAAGTCGCCGGCAGATTCATCCGGCCCATCCAGTCGCCGCTGTTCTCAACGGCTTTGACAGCATCAGCCGTCGCGCGCCACGCTCGCAAGCGTCGATGTATGTCCGGAAACAGAAGTGGCCAGGACCAGAAACGGTCGGACAAGCGTGGTGCGCCAACTCGCGGGAGCCCGGCAGCTATCAACCGTCGCACTCTTGCGTGGCGAGGGTTGGTTTCTTAGTGTGATGGTTGCTGTTCAGAGCGGGCGTGTGGACGCTGACCGGTGCGATGGTGGCTTGCTGGATCGTCAATGGTCAGCCGGTCGGCGTGGCGACTTGATCGACAGACGTTGGTGGGTGATGATTGCTGGGCGCCCGAGACACACCGTCCATTGTGGAGCTACTGGAGTGGCTACAGCGGTGGATCCCACACCCGCACCATGGCGTCATCTCCGGTAACCGCGACCACACCGCACGCACCCAACCGGTGTCCAGTCAGCGGGCCACCAACCGGCTGCCCCTGGCCAAGTCCCACACCTGCACCGAGTTGTCCAGGGGCCACCAACCGGCTGCCCTGGCCAAGTCCCACACCTGCACCGAGTTGTCGCCGCCACCGCTGACCGCGACCGCCCGCCCATCGGGCAACGCCATTGCCGACACCACGTACACCGCCCCGGTATAGCCGGTCAGCGGGTCACCGACGGGCCTCCTGGTGAGCAGGTCCCACATCCGCACCGCGGTCGCCACGCTGGTAACGACGCCCCACGACGCCAGGGTCGACCAACGAGGTCCACCGCTCAACCCAAGGCCGAAGTGGCGGACTGCTCAGCCGCCTCGCGAACACCCATGATCACCACACCCCATCCTCGCCCAGAAGGTCGCCGGCTCCTTTCCAGCCCAACCCGGTCCGGCGACTACACAACCCGTGTGAACGATGCAGCACCGCGACCATCCGCCCGCCGCGGCAAGAGGATTCCCGACAGCTGACGCGAAGAGGCCACTGGTTTAATTCCAGTGCGGGCGAGCCGCCGCGCCAGGGTCGGTACACGATCGCCGCGGCGACGGTGTGCGGGGTGGTCAGGGTGGCCGTGGAGCCGGCGTCGAACCCGGCGGTGAGGTCGGGGACGACGGACAGCGCGGTCGGCGCGACCGCTGTCCGGGTGAATGTGGGCCGGGGCCGGCGTACCGTGCGCGCCATGGCAGCGGCGAAGCCGACACCGGCGAGTGAGAAGGCCAGCGTCAGCTGCGCGGACGGGTCCCGGCCGTCGCGGCGAGGCAGCCAGTCCCGTTGGGTACGCGCCGGTTGACGGTAGCGGCGGAGCACACGACCGTGCGGTTGGTCTGTCAAGAATCCGGTCACAAGGTTTCTGTGGCAGGTTTGTCGGATCGGCGGGTTGCCGTTCGTGGTGGTGGTGGGAGGCGGTCATCGGGGCCGCCCGGAACGCGAGGAGAACTGAGATGACGCACTACCTGCTGTCCGTCCACGGCCCCGCCGAGCGGACCGAGTTCGGCAACTACGGCTCCAAGGAGGAGATGGAGGAGGCGTTCGCCGCGACCGGCGCTTTCAATGACCAGCTTCAGGCCGCTGGTTACTGGGTTTTCGCGGGTGGGCTTGCGCCGGCGGCGACGGCGACCGTGGTGGACGGCCGGGGTGAGACGCCGGTGATCAGCGACGGCCCGTACCTGGAGTCCAAGGAGGTCATCGGCGGTTTCTGGGTCATCGACGCGCCCGACCTCGACGTGGCGCTGAGGCTCGCGGCTGAGGGGTCCCAGGCGTGCCGGGGCAAGGTCGAGGTCCGTCCGTTCGACGGCCTCGCCTGAACCAGACCCGACCGACGAGCAATCGATGCACAGCCGATCGATGCACAGCGGCAAGGCGGCCGTCGAGCGGGTCCTCCGCGAAGAGTCCGGCCGCCTCGCCGCCGCGCCCGTGCGCCGCTTCGGCGACACCGACATCGCAGAGGAAGCGGCGGGCGAGACACCGGTGCCGCGCTGCAGCGGTGGCCGCAGACCGGCGTAGGCGTTCCCCGCGCCGTCCGTTGCTCTCCCCGATGACGGCATCTCGTACCCCATGTCACGCCGAACGTTCTGTTCGTCTTGGCGGCGGGCCCTGTATGCCACCGCCTGCGGCCGCGACGCCGACCGGTACGAGCGGTCCACGGTCGGCGGCCGTGGAGCAGGGCGGCCGGCATGCCTGCTGGAGAAGATGCCGGTGCCGCGGCGGCTGCCCGTCGGTGGTGGCGACACCGGCCGCCGTGGGCCGCCGTTGCCACGGCGGTGGTCGCGGCCGCCCGGCGACCGTGCTGCCGCGGACGCGGACAACCACCACGGCTCATCATTCACTCCGACCGGGCCGTTCCGCCGAGTGATCACCAGACGACCACGAGGTAGACCACGAGCGGACGATCTCGTCAGCCGGCGAGGCAGGTCGTCCGGCCGGTGAGCGGCGCCGTGTTCGCCGCGCGGATCACCACCGACGCGGTCAGGCAGCCCCCGCCGGAGGCGTGCAGCAGGTCCGTGTACACCGGCGTGTTGCCCTCGGCGAGATAGGCGAACGCGCTGGCGCGGCCGTCCGATGCCTGCACCCGCACCTCGACCGGCACCGGAGTGGAGTTCGGGTTCAGGTAAAACCGTGCCCACCCTCCCTGGCACCGGGCCGAGTACTTCAGTTCCAGCATCCCCGAACCGGACCCGCCGAGCTTGATCTGCACCTCCCCCAGCACCGTGTCCCCGAAGCCGCACCCGGCCGTCGCGGGATCGGTGCCGTCCGCGGGGAGAGTGAACGCGGACGGCGACGCGGACGGAATCGGGGCGGCCGGGGCGCCGCGATCCGCCAGGACCAGCCAGGTCGCGGTCGCAGTCACCACCGCGGTGATCAGCACCAGCGCCGCCTCCCGAAGCAGGCCGGTGCCGCGGCGACGGGGCGACACCTCGTCAACGGCCGCGGTCAGGCCGCTGATCTCGCGGACCGTCTGCTCCCAGCGTTCGCCCCAGACCGCGGGGTCGCCGCCACACGCGCGCACGAACGCCTCGGTGACCGCCCGGGTCGGCAGCCGCTTGCCCTGGACCGCGTCGGAAAGCGTGCTCGGCGCGTAATTCACCGCCCGGCCCATCTCCCGGAAACTCGGCGCCCCGGTGTCCAATCGAAGCCCACGCAACTCCGCCGCGAAACGCGCGACTGGCGTATCGGGTGATATCGGGATCGACCGTTCGGAAGAGTCCGACACCGGCTTACCGTACTGGCGTTCGGCTATGTCCACAAGAGTGTCGAACAGACTCCGAACATCGAGGACAACGCGTTCGTCCTAGGCCGGACGCGTTGCGTCGCACCGAACACTTCCGGCCGCCGGGGACGTCCCGGTACTCCTGAATCGCCGTTCGCGCACCACCCAGGACAGCCACGGTGAACAACGCGCAAACGGCAATTCCAACAGTTCGGCACATCGACCGGAAGGGATTGAATCATGAACCGCGTCACACGACTCCTGACCCTCGGCGGTACCACCCTGGCCACCATCGCCGCCACCGCGGCAATAACCGGTTCGGCCGCGCACGCCGCACCCGCCGCCACCGGCGGACAGGCCCACCCGAACGACCCGATCGTCTGCGTGACCACCTGGAGCGGGACCAGCGCCACCTCGAACTGCCTGGGCTTCGGGTTCTGGAACCAGGTCATCCACTGCCAGGGCATCGCCAGGCCGGTCCTCGGACCGGTGATCAACGGAACCGGCGGATACACCGGCCACTGCCCGGCCGGCCACCCGGTCAACGACGCGGGAGTCGACTTCCTGTGACTCGCTGAGCAGCCCGGGACGGGTCGCCGGCTGATCGACCCGTCCCGGGCAAGTCCGCCGGTTCCAGCACGCGATCGAGCTGACGGTTGAGGAATTGCCGTTCGGCCACCAACCCGGCGCAACCGTAGCCCCACCTTCGCGACGCACTCGTCCTCGATCCGCCGGCACACCGTCTCGACATCGCCGGCCGCTTCGTCGTCGGGCGTCGGCCGCGGTAGCTCGGCCACGTGCCCACCCCTGTCCTCACGGTGTATTCCGTCGTTGCGTGGATCGTGGCTCCCAGACAAGGTTGAACGGCGGCCGTACTCCGGCGCTATGTTCCGCAGCCGCCGACAGTGCCGCCGTGACCCGCGCCTCCGGTGCCATGTCGAGCGTGGCGCTGGTGTGTAGCGATCCGGAGGCGACGCCTTCACCGCTGCCGACGGCGTCGTAGCCGCACAGGGTCTCACCCACCTGATAGTCGCAGTCCACCCGGAACAGGCGGCCCACCACCCCGACGAGGAACGTGCCCCCGCTCTCCTGTTCGTTGTCTTTGCGGGAGAAGCCGCCCGCCTTGAGGCAGGTCCGAACAGCGTCGATGAAGGCAGTACGCATGAACCGGTCCAGATTACCGTCCGGCCGTGGCGGGGTGAGGTTGTAGCGCAGCAGGTCGCCGAGACGGAACGAGTAGGTGAACCCCATCACGTAGGGACCGGTGGTGAACACCTTGGGGTCGGCGCGCACGGCGACAAAGTAGTCGTTCGACCCGGCTGAGTCGCCGCCGAGTAGCACCCGGCCGTTGTGCACGAGGCCGACGATGGCAGTCACCCTGCCTCCCCCGCTTCGATAGTGCCGAACCTGCCCCGCTGCCGAACCACGACCTCCATGCAGTCGGTGGTACCACCCGGCCACCACACCATCGCCACCTCCACCGGCGCAGCCCCGTGACGCTCGGCAGCCACAAGGCCGTGCACTCAGACCCTCCTGTCGCCCGGTGAGGTAGATCTCGGGA
>DATEJJ010000331.1:0-13369 GCA_035278125.1 Rugosimonospora sp. | reverse complement strand
CCGGTGCTGCGCGAGGCCACTCGCTGCGTGGCGCACGCGGCCATCCGCAACCGGGGCACGACGGTCGGCAGCCTGGTGCACGCGGACCCGGCCGCGGAACTGCCCGCGGTGCTGGCGCTGCTGTCCGGCGCGGTCACGCTGGTGTCCACCGGGGGCAGCCGCACGGTACCGGCGGCCGGGTTCTTCCTCGGCGCGCTCACCAGCGCGGCACGCCCGGACGAGCTGGCCACCGAGGCGGTCTTCCCGATCCCGCCGCCCCGCACCGGTACCGCGTGGCTGGAGCTGTCCCGGCGCTCCGGGGACTACGCCCTCTGCGGCACCGGTGTGCTCGTCACCCTGGACGAGGACCTGCGGGTGACCCGGGTCCGGGCGGCGTACTCGGGCGTCGGCGACGTGCCGGTGGCGCTGGACCTGACCGGGGTGGCGGCCGGGCGGTCGTACGACGCGGTCGACTGGGCGGCGGCCGGGGCGCTCGCCTCCGCCGGGGTGGACCCGGGGGACGACATCCACGCCAGCGCCGCGTACCGGCGCCACCTCGCGGGGGTACTGACCGCGCGGGCCGGGCGGCTGGCGGCGCGGCGGGCGGTGCCCGTTGGCTGAGGAGCTGCACGACGTGACCCTCACGGTCAACGGCGTACCCGAGACCGTCCGGGTACCCGCGCGCCGGCTGCTGTCCGACGCGCTGCGGCACGACCTCGGGCACACCGGTACCCACGTGGGCTGCGAGCACGGCGTGTGCGGCGCGTGCACGGTGCTGGTGGACGGCGAGCCGGTACGCTCCTGCCTGCTGTTCGCGGTCAGCGTGGAGGGCGCGGAAGTGACCACTGTGGAGGGTTGCCGGGCGCCGGACGGCGGGCTGGGCCCGGTGCAGCAGGCGTTCTGGGACTGCCACGGGCTGCAGTGCGGCTTCTGCACCCCGGGCTTCGTCACCACCATCACGGCGTACCTGCGGGAGCAGCCGGACCCGACGCCGGAGCAGGCGCGCGAGGCGATCGGCGGGAACCTGTGCCGCTGCACCGGGTACCAGAACATCGTCGCCTCGGTACTGCGGGCCGCCCAGATCCTCCGGGAGTCCGCGTGACGACGAAGATCTTCGGGGAGCCGATCCGGCGGCGGGAGGATCCCCGGCTGGTGGCCGGGGACGGGCGCTTCCTCGACGATCTGGACCACGACGCGCTCGCGGTGGCGTTCGTGCGCAGCCCGTACGCGTCCGCGTCCATTGTGGACATCGACGTGGGCGGGGCGCTGGAGGTGGACGGGCTGGTCGCGGTCTACACCTACGAGGACCTGGCCGGGCGGCTGGCCGAGCCGCTGCCGGTACTCATCCCGCACCCCTCCCTGCGTGCGCCGCGCACCGCGTACCCGCTCGCCCGCGACGTGGTACGGCACGTGGGCGAGGCGGTGGTGATGGTGGTCGCCACCGACCGGTACCTTGCCGAGGACGCGTGCTCCCGGATCCAGGTCACCTACGCGGCGCGGGATCCGGTGGTCGGCCTGGCCGCGGCGAAGGGCGCCGAGCGGCTGGTACACGAGGACGTGCCGGACAACGTGGCCGCGCACCTGGTGCAGGAGGTGGGTGACGCGCCGGCGGCGATCGCGGCCGCACCGCACCGGCTCTCACTGAACCTCCACATTGAACGGTCGGCCTCCATGCCCATGGAGGGCAAGGGCGTGTACGCGCGCTGGGACGCCGCCGACCGCTCGCTGCGGGTGTACAGCTCCACGCAGACCTCGACCTCGCTGCGGTTCGCGCTGGCGGCCAAGCTGGACCTGCCGGTGGACCGGGTGGAGGTGGTCACCCCGGACGTGGGCGGCGGCTTCGGCGTGAAGATCGTGCACCCCTGGCCGGAGGAGGTGCTGGTCCCCTGGGCGGCGATCCGTCTACAAAGGCCGGTCAAGTGGACCGAGGACCGGCGCGAGCACTTCGTCTCCTCGGCGCACGAGCGGGCGCAGGAGCACACCGTCGAGGTGGGCTTCGACGGCGAGGGGCGGCTGCTCGGGCTGTCCGTCACGTTCCTGCACGACAACGGGGCGTACACGCCGTACGGCATCATCGTCCCGCAGGTCACCTCCACCCAACTGCTCGGCCCATACAAGCCGGGGGCGTACCGGGTGGAGTTCCACTCGCTCTACACGAACACGGTGCAGGTGACGCCGTACCGGGGGGCCGGGCGGCCGCAGGGCGTGTTCGTGATGGAGCGCACCATGGACGCGATCGCGGCGCACCTCGGGCTGGACCGCACCGTGGTCCGGGAACGCAACTTCATCCAGCCGGACGAGATGCCGTACGACCACCAGATGACCTTCCAGGACGGCCGGCCGCTGGTCTACGACTCGGGCGACTACCCGGCCGCCCTGGCCAAGCTGCGCAAGCTGATCGGCTGGGACGAGTTCGAGGCGTACCGCGAGCGGGCGCGCGCGCAGGGCCGGCGGGTCGGCATCGGGCTGGGCTGCTACGTGGAGGGCACCGGCGTCGGCCCGTACGAGGGCGCGTACGTACGGGTCGAAACGACCGGGGACGTGGTGGTCGCCACCGGGCTCACCACGCAGGGCCAGGGCCACGAGACCGTCTTCGCGCAGGTGGCCGCCGAGGTCCTCGGGGTACCGGTGGACCGGGTCAGCGTGGTCACCGGCGACACCCGGCGCTTCAAGTACGCCGTGGGTACCTTCGCCTCCCGGGCCGCGGTGATGAGCGGCAACGCGATCGCGCTGGCCGCCGGCAAGGTACGCGAGAAGGCGCTGCGCATCGCCGGCGACGCGCTCGAAGTGGACCCGCGCGACCTGGACATCGTGGACGGCGTGGTGAGCGTGAAGGGTACCCCGCAGGCGGCCATCCCACTGTCCACTGTGGCGGTACTCGCCAACCCGCTGCGGTACGCGTTCGACGAGGAGGCCAAGCGGGCCACCCAGTTCGCGGTCGGCGGCGGGGCGGACAGGCCGCCGATCGGGGAGGACGACGAGCCCGGCCTGGAGGCCAGCGACTACTACTCGCCGCTGCGCTGCACCTTCGCCGCCGGCATGCACGCGGCCATCGTGGAGGTGGACCCGGACACGGCCGACATCCGCATCCTGCGCTACTGCGTGGTGCACGACTGCGGCCGGCTGATCAACCCGCGGATCGTCGAGGGGCAGATCCACGGCGGCGTGGCGCAGGGCGTGGGCGGCGCGCTGTACGAACGCATCGTCTACGACGAGCACGGCCAGCTCGTGAACGCGTCCTATATGGACTTCCTGATGCCGTACGCGTCCGAGGTGCCGACTATCGAGATCGACCACCTGGAGACGCCGTCCCCGCTCAACCCGCTGGGCATCAAGGGCGCGGGCGAGGCCGGCGTGATCCCGGCCGCCGCCGTGTTCGCCTCGGCCATCGAAGACGCCGAGGGCATCACCATCAGCCGGATGCCGATCTCCCCGGCCGAGCTCTGGCAGTTGCGCGCCGCGAAGGAGAATTCATGAAGGTATCGGGTGAGGCGACGCTCTCCGCCCCGGTCGCGGAGGTGTACCGGGTGCTGCACGATCCGGGCGTACTGGTCCGCACGATCCCGGGCTGCCAGCAGCTCGACCTGGTGGGTGCGGACGCGTACCGGATGACCGTCCACGCGGGAGTCGCCGCCATCAAGGGGACGTTCTCCGGTGACGTGCGGCTGCTGGACGTCGAGGCGCCGCACGCGTTCGTGCTGCAGGCGTCGGGCTCGGGTACGCCGGGTACGGTGTCGACCCGGGTGCAGGTACGGCTGGCCGAGGGCGGCGGCGGCACGCTGCTGCGGTACGAGGCGGACGCGGACGTGGGCGGTCCGATCGGCGGCGTCGGGCAGCGGCTGCTGGCCAGCGTGGCGCACAGGACCGCCCACGAGTTCTTCACCGCGGTCAACAGCGTCCTCGCCGAGCCCCTTGCCGAGCCCTCTGCCGAGCCCGCGCCCGCTGCCGGGCCGGGTGGGGCTGGGCCGAGTGGGGCCGGTGCGGCTCCCGGCGTGCCGGCGGCCGGACCGGTTGTGACGTCCTGGCGTGCGCCGGCCAGCGCCGAAGTGGGTGCCGGATCGCGGTCGTTCCTTGCCGGCGCGGCGCTCGGGGCCGGTATCGCGCTGCTCGGCGCGCTGGTGGGCGGGTTCGTCGCCAGCCGCGCGGCTCGGCGGCGCTGATGCTCACCTTCACCGCGGCCGCCGTCCAGCTCGCACCGGCGCCCGGGCCGCTGACCGAGCAGTCAGTCAAGGCGAACCTGGACGCGTGCGTGGACTGGACCCGCCGCTGCGTCGAGGCGACCGGCGCCGAACTCGTGGTGCTGCCCGAGGCGGCCACCACCGGGTTCACCCCGGGGGTACCGCCCGAGGAGCTGTGGGACCTGGTCAGCGAGGTACCCGGCCCGGTCACCGGACCGGTGGCGGCGCTCGCCCGGGAACTGGCCGTCCACATCGTGCTCGGCACCTACGAGCGCGGGGCCGAGCGCGGCACCGTGTACAACACGGCGGTGCTGCTCGGTCCAGAAGGGACGGTGCTCGGCGCGTACCGCAAGACGCACCTGTTCTGCGGCGAGGACCGGCCCGGCGGCGGCTGGGTGACCCCGGGCGACGCGGCGGTCGTGGTGGAGACCACGCTGGGCCGGGTCGGCCTCATCATCTGCTTCGACGGCGACTACCCGGAGCTGTCCCGGATCGAGGCGGTACGCGGCGCCGAGCTGATCTGCCGCCCGTCCGCCCTGCTGCGCTCGGCCGACATCTGGGAGCTGACCAACCGGGCCCGCGCCTACGACAACCACGTGTACGTGGTGGCCGCCAACGCCACCGGCGCGGACCCGGCGGGCGTGCTGTACTTCGGCAACTCGATGATCGTCACGCCGATCGCCGAGGTGGTGGCGCGCGGCGCCTCGCACCAGGGCTGGGTCAGCGCGCGCCTCGATCCCGCGACGGCGCTCGCCTCGCTCACGCCGGGCTCCAGCGTCCCGCAGCGCTTCGACCACCTGGCCGACCGCAACCTCGCGCTGATCGAGCGCCACCTCGACGACCTCCGCCGCCCCGCCCGCACCTCCTTCCCCCACGCCCGCCCGGCCCGCCCATGATCCGGATCGGGGTGGATACGGGCGGGACGTTCACGGATGTGGTCGCGTTCGACGGCGAGACCGGCGGCGTCGTCACGACGAAGACACCGTCCACACCGGACGATCCGGCCGAGGGGTTCCTGACCGGCGTACGGAAGGTGCTGGGGCTGCTGGGTGCGGGGCCGGAGCGGGTCTCGGCGATCTGCCACGGCACCACGGTGGCCACCAACCAGCTGCTGGAAGGCAAGGTCGGGCGGCTCGGGTTCATCACCACCGAGGGCTTCGAGAACCTGCTGGAGATCGCCCGGCAGAGCGTCCCGGACGGGTACGGCAACAGCTACTTCTGGGTGAAGCCGCCCCGCATCGTCCCCGCCGACCTGGTGCGTAGCGTCCGCGGTCGGCTGGACCACACCGGCGCGCAGCTGCGTCCGTTCGATGTGGACGGTGCCCGCGAGGTGGCCCGCTGGTTCGCCGGCCAGGGTGTCGACGCGATCGGCGTGTGCTTCCTGCACTCCTATGTGGACCCGTCACACGAGGAGCGGATGCGCGGCATCCTCGCCGAGGAGTACCCGGACGCGGTGGTGTCGCTGTCCAGCGAGGTGCTGCGCGAGTACCGCGAGTACGAGCGCGCGATGACCACGCTGGTCGACGCCGCCGTCAAGCCGCGCGTGGCCCGCTACCTCGCCAGCATCAAGGCCCGCCTGCCCGGGGGCGTCCCGTTCTACGTGATGAAGTCCAACGGCGGCGTGCTCTCCGCCGACGAGGTGGTACGCCAGCCCATCACGACCGTCCTTTCCGGACCCGCGGCCGGCGCGCTGGGGGCCGCGCTGGTCGCCCGCGCCGCCGGCTTCGCCCAGGTGCTCACCCTGGACGGCGGCGGCACCTCCACCGACGTGAGCGTGGTCCGCGGCGGCGAGCCGACACTCACCACCGAGGGCAGCGTCGGCCCGTACCCGTCGAAGATCCCGATGATCGACGTGGTCACGGTCGGCGCCGGCGGCGGCTCGGTCGCCTGGCTGTCGCGTGAGGGCACGCTCAAGGTGGGGCCGCGTTCGGCCGGCGCCGACCCGGGGCCGCTGTGCTACCGCAAGGGCGGCACCGAGCCGACCGTGACCGACGCGCACCTGGTGCTCGGCCGCATCCCGCCGCACCTGCTCGGCGGCGAAGTGCCGCTGTCGGCCGGGGCGGCGCGGGACGGGCTGGGCGCGCTCGGCGACAAGCTGGGGCTGCCGCTGGAGCAGACCGCCGCCGGCATCCTGGAGATCTCGGCCTGGAACCAGGCCAACGCGCTGCGCCAGGTCACCGTCAAGCGCGGGCTGGACGTGCGCGACTTCGTGCTGACCACGTTCGGCGGCTCCGGCTCCCTGCTGGCCTGCCGGCTCGCCGACATCCTCGACCTGCCCGCCGTGGTGGTGCCCCGGGATCCCGGCAACCTCTCCGCGTTCGGCCTGCTGACGGTCGATGTCAAGAACGACTACGTGCGCACCCACGTGGTACGCCACGACGCGCTGGACCCGGCGGCCGTGGCGGCGGTGTTCGAGGCTCTGGCCACCCAGGCCGTGGCGACGCTGCGGGCCGAGGGCTTCCCACCCGAGGCCCACCAGTGTGTACGCTCCGCGGACCTGCGCTACTACGGCCAGGCGTTCGAGGTGCGGGTACCGGTGGCGGGCGGGCGCTTCGACCGGGACAGCGCGGACGCGGCCGTCACCGCCTTCCACGCGGCGCACGAGCAGCTCTACGGGTACAGCCTGCGGGACCGGCCCGGCCAGCAGGTGGAGTGGGTGAACCTGCGGGTCACCGGGGTGGGCCCGATCGAGCGCCCGGCGCTACGCCCACTGTCCTCCCGGGACACTCCGGCGGCGCCGACCGGTCACCGGCGGGTGTGGTTCGAAGACTCCTATGTGGACACTCAGGTGTTCTGGCGGCCGGACCTCGGACCTGGCGAGGTGGTACCCGGGCCGGCGATCATCGAGGAGTACGGCTCGACGGTACCGCTGCACCCGGGCTTCACCGCTCGCGTGGACCCGCTGGGCAACCTGGTGGTGACCCGGTGATCCGCTCAGCCGCTAAGGACGATCGTGGTGACGCCTCGGCCCTTGTACCTCTCCGGCTCCGCCGTGACAACGGGCCGGCCCTCGGGGAATTCCGCCGTTGGCCGACCGACGGCCACTGCGTGTGCCGCCTCCCAACCGACTCCGTCGGCGATCATCTGCCCAGCCAGGCAGGCGTCCGCGTAGTCGAGCTCCACGATCTTGAGCGCGGACAGCAGGCCGACATGATCGCCAATTCCGACCCGCTGTGCGGTGGCCGCGGCCAGGCACATCGCGGGCACGAACACGTGCCGATTCTTCTTGTTGTACGCAGCGTCCACCAGCCTGGAGGTCAGCCGGTTGCCGGCGCCGAGCGCGGCCAGAGCGGTGTGGTCCAGGACGACAGCGTTCACCGCAGCGACGTCAATCGTCCTGCTTCGAGGTCGCGCCACATCTGCTCCCCCTTGGCCATGTCCTCCTCGTTGAAGTCCGGCACGAAATACTTCCTGATGACCGCGAGGGCCTGCTCGTGACGGGCCGCCAGTTCCTCGCGCGTGGCGATGGTGGTCGCGAACTCACTGATCAGTTCGCCAATACTCGTGTCGCGCTCCGCGGCGAGTTGCGCCAGGCGGTCGCGGACCTCCTTGGGCACCTTGATCGTGGTGTCCTTCATGCCCGGAGCATATCGCTGGCGTACGACATTCCCGTTGTCGAAGGGGCGTGAGTCGACCGTGTCCGCCGATCCCGTGCTGGTCGAAATCGTGGAGGGAACACTGGCCTCCATCGAGAAGGAGGTGGAGACCGCGATCGGGCGTACCGCCCGGTCACCGATGATCCGCGATGCCCACGACTTCCGCGCCGGCATCCATGACAGAAGGCTGCGCAAGCTCACCGGGCGATCGTACTCGGCGCTGGTCCACCCCGTTGTCCGCGACTATCCAATGGGGTCGATGCGTGCGGGGGACGTCTTCTTCCACAACGACGTGTACCTCTCCGAGGGCGGCATCGGGCACCTGCCCGACCTGTGCGTGACCGTACCCGTGTGCCACGACGGCGAGGTGGTCGCGTTCGTGCAGGCATTCGGGCACCACGACGACATCGGCGGTGCGGTACCCGGCTCCATGCCCTCGCACGCGACCAGCGTGTTCGAGGAGGGGCTGATGGTGCCGCCGATCCGGCTGTGGGACCGGGGTACGCCCAACGAAGCGGCCCTGAAGATCATGGTGCGCAACTCCCGAATGCCGGAGTCGCTGTCGGCCGACCTGGACGCGGAGTGCTCGGCCTGCCTGATGGGCGCCCGCCGGCTCGGCGAGCTGTTCGTCCGTTATGGACGGTCCACAGTGGAGGAATGCTTCGACGCCATCATCGACAAGACGACCCGCGCGTTCCGTACCGAGATCCTGGCGAAGATCCCGGACGGCACGTACGCGTGGGAGGACTACGCGGAGCACGACGGGGTGGACCCGCCCCGGCTGCACGCGCAGCGCATCACGCTGACCAAGACGCCGGAGAAGCTGATCCTGGACTTCACGGGTACCTCGCCGCAGGCGAAGGGGCCGATCAACCACGCGGCGAACTACGCGGACGGCAGCTTCCTGGCCAAGTGGCTGGCGCCGATCCTGCGCAACCTCGCGGACACGCCGGAACGGATGGCGGAACTGGACGTGAACGAGGGCGTGGTACCGCTGCTGGAACTGCGCTTCCCGCCGCCGGGTACGCTGCTGACCCCGGTCTTCCCGGCGCCCACCAACGCGCGGACGTTCGTCATCCTGCGGCTGCTCGGGGTGCTCTCCGGGGTGCTGGCCAAGGCGGTGGACGGGCGGATGCCGGCGGACCAGGAGACGATCCGGTACACCGGGGTCTACGGTACGGACGCGGACGGGCAGCCGTACCTGATGCGCGAGGTGCTCGGCGGCGGCTCGGGCGGCCGGTACTACGCGGACGGCGAGGACACGATCCACGTGGTACCGGACTCGCGCAACATCCCGGTGGAGTTCGCCGAGGCGCGCTGGCCGTTCGTGGTGGAGCGGCTCGGGTTGGCGGTGGACTCGGGCGGGCCGGGGCGGTACCGGGGCGGGCTGGGGTACGACAAGCACATCCGGATGCTGCGCGATGCGCACTTCATGTCCATCGCGGACCGATCGGTGCTGGCCTGCTGGGGCGTGCGCGGTGGCCGGGCCGGGCGCCCGTTCGCCGTCGTCATCGACCCGGGCGGACCGGACGAGCGGGCGGTGGACGCGCTGGCCGACGCGGATTACGTGCGCGCCGGCGAGGTCATCCGGATCCGTACCACGGGCGGGGGCGGCTGGGGCGACCCACTGGACCGGCCGTACCCGGAGGTGCTGCGCGACGTGGCGTGGGGCAAAGTGTCCGTGGCCGGTGCGCGCGAGGACTACGGTGTGGTCATTGTGGACGGTGCCGTGGACGTGGCCGCCTCGGACGCGACGCGCACGCGGGTACGGGCGGCGCGTACCGGCGAGGAGCCGTTCTTCGATCGGGGCCCGGGATACCGGCTGCTGTCCGGTGGCCGGGCCTTCGCGGAGCTGGACAGGAGATGAAGATGCCCGAACCCATCGAGGTGCGCAAGGTACCGCTGAAGTCGGTGAGCGACGCGTCCGGCCTGGCCGAGCTGATCGACGCCGGGGTGCTGGAGGCGGACCGCGTGGTGGCCGTCATCGGCAAGACCGAGGGCAACGGCGGGGTCAACGACTACACCCGGATCATCGCGGACCGGGCCTTCCGCGAGGTGCTCGTGGCCAAGGGCAGCCGGGACGCGCAGGCGGTACGGCAGGTGCCGATCGTCTGGTCCGGCGGCACCGACGGGGTGCTCTCCCCGCACGCCACGGTCTTCGCCACGCTGCCGGCGGTGCGCGCGGTCGCCACCGACGAGCCGCGGCTGACGGTCGGCTTCGCGATGAGCGCGCAGATCCTGCCGGAGGACATCGGCCGGCGCGCGATGGTGGACAAGGCGGCGGCCGGCGTACGCGAGGCGATGTCCCGGGCCGGCATCGCCGATCCGGCGGACGTCCACTATGTACAGACGAAGACTCCACTGTTGACGATCCACACGATCCGCGACGCGAAGAGCCGCGGGCACGGCGTGTGGACGGAGAACACGCACGAGTCGATGGACCTGTCCAACGGTACGACGGCGCTGGGGGTGGCGGTGGCACTGGGCGAGATCGAGCCGCCCGGCGACGCGGACGTGCTGCACAACCGGGGGCTGTACTCGTCGGTGGCGTCCTGCTCGTCCGGGGTGGAGCTGGACCAGGCGCAGATCGTGGTGGTGGGCAACGTGCGCGGCGTGGGCGGCCGGTACCGCATCGGGCACGCGGTGATGCGGGACGCGCTGGACGCGGACGGGATCTGGGCGGCGATCCGGGACGCCGGGCTGGCGCTGCCGGAGCGCCCGCACCACACGGACCTCGACGGCCGGCTGGTCAACGTGTTCCTCAAGTGCGAGGCGTCCAGCGACGGTACCGTGCGCGGCCGGCGCAACGCCATGCTGGACGACTCGGACGTGCACTGGCACCGCCAGATCAAGTCGTGCGTGGGCGGCGTGACGGCCGCGGTCACCGGCGATCCGGCCGCCTTCGTGTCCGTGTCCGCGGCGCACCAGGGCCCCGACGGCGGAGGGCCGGTCGCCGCGATCGTGGACCTGGGAGCCTGACCCGGGCGGGCGGGGGCTACGCGTAGATGTTGAGGCTGCCCGCCGTACCCCCCTGGTCGTCTTCGGTCGGCGCGGCGGCGGTCTCCAGCCAGCGGGCGACGGCCTGCGGACCGCGGATTGTGGACTGTCCCGGAGGGACGGTGGACGCGGCATGGAGGGCCACGGACAGCGCGCCCGCGGTCGCGACGTGCGGCGTAGCGCCCGGCAGCTTCGTCGTCTGGTCGGGCTGCGCGGGCACGGGGTGGGTCATGATGGCCATCGTCCGGTGTGCCACGCGGCGGCGCACCGGCACGGTGCGGCGCAGCGAGAGGCGTTGGGCGACATCGCCGTTGAGGTCCGGGTTGGGCACCATGAGCGAGCTGATCGCCTCGATCACCTTGGCCGGCGAGATGCCCTTGGCGGCCGCGACGTCGGCGATGGTCGCGCCGTCGCGCACCTGGCGGTCGAGTTCGGCCGGGTCCAGACCGGCGCTGGCCGACTCGTCCCGGGCGCGGCGGCCGGTCCAGCCCTGTCCGGCATAGGCCAGGGCCGACTGCGGGATGCCTGACAGCGGCGCAATGCTCATGGTCCGATCGTCTCCGATCTGCCCGTGGCACCGACGGGATACTAGTTTTTCGCTCCTGAAAAATCGGCTGCGGACCGGCCGACCCAAGGATTTCGGAGAAGATTCTCGTCGCCTCAGGTCGGCCGGTCCGCACGCGCGGGACGGTTGTCAGGTGGCGGTGCAGGAGAGGGTCGGCGGGCTGGGTGTGCCCGGGTTGTTGGCGAGGAAGCCGAACGTGGTCGTGCCGCCCGTGGACAGCGCGCCGTTGTACCCGACGTTCGTGGCGGTCACCACCGCCCCGGACACCGTCATGGTCGCGTTCCACATCTGGCTGATGGTCTGTCCACTCGGGTTGGTCAGCGTCACCTTCCAGCCGGTGGTGGCCGAACTGCCGCTGTTGGTCACCGTCACCTCGCCCTGGAAGCCGCCCTGCCACGAGCTTACGGTGCGGTACGTGGCCGCGCATGCCTTCCCGCCGACCGGCGGGCTGCTGGGCGGCGCGCTGCTGGGCGCGGCACTGCTCGGCGGGGCGCTGCTGGGCGGGGTGCTCGGGCCGGTGCTGGGGCCGGAGCCGGCACTCGTCGTGTAGCTCACCTGGGTGTAGGCCGGGCCGCAGTTGGTGCCGCAGGAGGCGGGCAGCGTGAAGCTGTACACCCGGCCGCCGTTGATGAGCGCGTCGTTGCTGTCGCGCACCCGGATCTGGAACTGGTTGGCGCCGCTCGTGGTGCCGCCGATGATGTACGCCTGCCCCATGTCACTGTCCATCTGGGCCTGGGTCCACACGCCGCCCTGCAGGTACTCCACCGCGTGGATGCCGTTGGCCAGGTGGGACACGGCGATGGCCGGCCACCACACCTGGGCGCCCTGGAGGAAACCGACCTGGATGTCCCCGGCGTAGTTCGGCGCCGGCACGAACTGCCAGCTGATGTGCCGGTTGTTCCAGTGGCCCGGGTACATGTCGCCGACCGCCGTGCCGTTCTTGACGAACGTGTTCAGCGATGCCTGCGCGAGGTCGAGGTGGTACGGGTCGTCCCGGCACCAGGCGTTGGCGTCGCCGCAGCTGTCCGCCACCAGCATGGTGAGCGTCGCGCCGTCGTACGCGTCGCTGACCCAGGAACCGTTGCGGCAGAAGGGCTGGTTGGGCGCGCCGTCGTTGACGCCGGTGCAGTTGTCGCCGATCGTCACCTGCACGTACCGGCCGCAGTTGAGACCGTTGTCCCACATACCGATCTTGTCGGCCATGGACGCGGGCAGCGGGCGCGGGTAGTTCGTGTAGTCGCCGGGCGTGTTGAAGACGTTGAGCGCGACGAAGTTCTGCGAGTCCAGGTTGGCCTGGGGCAGGCCGCAGCCGCCGTACGGCGAGCCGAGCCCGGTGAACCAGGTGGCGTTGCCGGTGACCGGGGTGGGCGTGCCGCCCACCGTGAGGGCGCCGGCGGGCAGCTGCCACAGCGCCAGCAGGGCGCAGAGCGTGAGGACGGTACCGGGGAGCGCGACGCCGAACATCCGGCGGCGGCGCGCGGAGCCTCGCGGGCGCGAGGACCGACTGAACATAGAGGTTTCTCCTAGCCATGGGTACGGGTCGCGGGGACGGCGAAGGCGACGACGCGACGGTCCCACCCGCCCGCGGCGGAGGGACCAACCGGACAACCCGCATACATGGTTCGAAAGAAATCGATGCCAGCCGCCACCATTGTATCGGCGCAGTACCAGCTGTCCACAGCGCTGTGAGCCGGGGCGCCGGGCAGCGTATGTTGGTTGACCGTGCCCCCCACTTCCGACACCCGGCACCGGCTCGACGCGCCGGACATCCAGGCCCGGCTGGAGCTGCCGGACGCGCTCTGGCAACTCCCGGCGGAGCAGCGCGGTTCCGGCCTGTGGCAGGTCGACGGGCTGTGCCGGCTGGACGGCGTCGGCGCGTACGTCGGGTGCCTGCTTCCGGTACGCCTGGCCGGCGGCGGCACGCTGACGTTCGGCACCTGGCTCGCGGTCTCCGACGCCGACCTCGCGCGGACCGGACAGGTCTGGGGCGGGCCGGGGTACGGCGGGCTGCGGCTCGCCGGCACGCTGGCCAACGCGGTGGCGCCGTGGGGTGC
>DATEJJ010000330.1:0-10436 GCA_035278125.1 Rugosimonospora sp. | reverse complement strand
CGGCCGCAGCCGCGCCCGCGACCAGCGCCACGCCCACGCCGGCGGCGATCAACCACCGGGCCGGGCGCCGGTTCGCAGTGGCCGGTGTGCTGTTGTAGATCATTTGTATCCTCCATGGCAGGTGCGGCCGGCGACACCCGCGCGACCAGAACATCCAGACACCAGCGCACTACGTAAGGCATCTGTAATGGGTTACGCCCGGAGTTGCTGGAAGGACTGTCCGTAACCTGTCACCCGCGGCGGGAACGCGTCGTCGCCGATCACCTTCCGATCCCGCAGCGCCGCAGCAGCGACGAAAGGGTCGCCCGACCTGCGCGCGGGTCAGGACCGGCAGCAGCCCTGCGCTGAAGTGTTTCGCACCGTGACACTGCTGGTGCAGCGTGGTCGGTCCCCGGGGTGTGGCCGGCACCCGGCACCGCCGCGCCGAAGGCCCCTCACTCCCGGATCGGCGAGAAGGTGGGGGGAGGTGGGGCATCGGCGACTGTCAGTAGCCCATGTGCCAGTCACCGTAGTTCGAGCCACACAGGTATGACCACGGATGCGCGCCGGTCGTGCCGTCACCGACGGATCCGGCAAAGGCGGGTGTGCTGCGGCGCAGTTGCGCCGCGAGGCGGATGGTGCGTGCCCGGGTCAGTGGGGGGCGCCGACCACGCCGCGACGGGCCGGGCCGGTGGCGGCGCGGTGCCGCCGCTCCCAGGCCAGGAACCGTTCAGTCTCGTCCATCAGCGCCCCGGCCAACCAGACGACCAGCGCCGCGTCGCCGAGCACACCGACGATCAGGAACACCGCGTCCGCGAGGAAGTCCAACGGGGAGACGAGGTAGAGGACGGACAGGGCCATCACGGCGAGGCGGGCAGCGCCGTCGTACTCCCGCCGCAGGGTCGCCCGGATCATCCGGGGCACCGCGCGCAGCCGCCGCCCGACGCCCGGCGTACCGGGCGCCAGCAGCCGGACCAGGGCCGTGACCGCCATGCGTCGGCGTATCCGTGTTGTCACCGCTGCCTCCCCGGGGACTCATCCCGCGTGACTCCATCATGGGCGCAGCACGCCACTGCGGCCAACCGGGAGGGACCGGGCGTCCGCTTTGGTCCGGTCGGGTGCGGGCAGCCGAACCCGGGCTGGCGCCGCACAGCAATGGTGCGTGGCGGTGTCGGGGCAGCACCCGTCCAGCAGCTGGTACGCGCTTGGGTGAGCAGGTCGAGCAGGTGCTGCCGTTACCGGATCCGGATTGTGATCCGTGTCAGGGCAGTTCAAGGAATTCGCGGAGCGCTTGCTCGATCAGGTTCATGGTGTCGTGCGAGAGGAAGCCGTGGTTGTCTCGAAGCGCGGTGCGGTCGAGGATCTGCACGACGCTGTGGATCCTGACGAACGCGCCGGCAACGGGGTCGGCCTCGGTGAGGCGGACGCACCGTCGGCGCCACGCGCCGCAGCCGGTTCGATCATGGGTGGAGTCCCCGGAAGTCAGGGTTCGCCGGCGCTGGGGCCGGCCTGCTTCACGCACACCCCACCGCCGCAACTGGTCAATTTCGACGTCGTGGGCGCAGCCTCGGTGGTGTGCTCTGTGCCGATGCAGTTGCTCGAAGCGACGTATGAACTCAAATGGAACGGCATCGTCGTGGAGCAGGACATCCGGACGGGTTCCACCGGTGTGGGCGTCGGCGCGACATCTCCCTGCATGCCGGGGACCTATTCCGCGACGTTGACACTCGACCTGAAGTGGCCAGCGGAGATCAACGGTCCCACCTTCTATACCGAGAACAGCGGGCCCTTCACCACCACCTGCTAGACCGGTGAACAGAGGCGTAGGGCATTCACGGCAATGGCCGACATCTCGCCTGTAACCTGGTGCCGTATCCATTCATGTCCAGGCACTCGGCGCGAACGTGCGGCACCAGTCGGCGCTACCCGGGCGCCAGCTACCGGTGCCGTCCAGTTCGCCCATCACGCCTGGCGTTGTCGGGGCCATACCACACGCGGGAGGCATGGGACGGATGAGAATACATTCAAGACAAGGAATGTCCGGGTCGGGCACGGGATCCTGGGCGACCCGACGGGCGGTCACCGTGGTCGCGGCAACCGTCATCCTCACCACGGTGACGCTGGCGCCCAGCCTGCCGTCGTGGGCCACGGGCGCGCCCACCGTGATAGATCTGGGCACGCTGCCCGGAGACACCATCAGTGCGGCCGCGGCGATCAACGACGACGGCACGGTCATCGGCGAATCGCAAGGGGCGGCTGGTGCGGTGCATGCCGTCCGGTGGAACCGCAGCGGCGCCATCCGGCAACTGCCCACCCTGGCCGGTGACGCGCTCAGCCTCGCCAACGGGATCAACGCCGCCGGGGTGATCGTGGGCGTATCCAGCGCCGTCAACGGCTCCAGCACCGCGGTCCGGTGGGACGGTGACACGACGGTGACCGCATTGGCCGCGGTCCCCGGATTTCCCAACAGTGCGGGCACCGCGATCAACAACCGTGGGGTGATCGTCGGTTTCGTCTTCACGTCGAGCGTTGCCCGCGCCGTGCGCTGGAACCGTGACGGTACGCCCACGCTCCTGCAGAACCTTCCCGGTGGCTCGATCAGTCAAGCTGAGGGTGTCAATGACGCCGGCACGGTCGTCGGCTTCGCGTTGACCGGCGGCGGCGTGATCCACGCCGTGCGCTGGAGCGGTGCCGGTGCGCCCTTCGATCTTGGGATCCTGCCCGGCCACAGCATGAGCGAAGCACTGAGGATCAACGATCCTGGCACGATCATGGGCATCGACGTCGCCGCCGCCGGCACCTTCGACGCGGTGCGCTGGAACCGTGACGGCGCGGTCACCCCGCTCGACACGCTGCCCGGGTACGCCACCGGCGAACCCGGCGGCCTCAACAACGCGGGCGCGACCGTCGGCGTGGTGCTCTCCAGCGACAACCAGAAAGCCGCCGCGGTCAGCTGGAACCCCGCCGGATCGGTCACCGCCCTCGACGTGCCGGCCGGCGACAGCTTCTCCGGGGCCGAAGCCATCAACGACCACGGCACCATCGCTGGCTTCGCCGGGCCATCCGCGGGCCAGCGACATGCGGTCGAGTGGCGTCTGCCCCACGGCGGGCGGTGACCCGCCTGCGTTGCCGCGCTCCAGCCTGATCGGCGGCGTCGCGCTCGGGCACACGCCGCCGAACAGGACCGCCGCTGCGATACCGAATCAAAAGGAAGGATGTTCTGTGCAAAAGGTTCCACCAGTCGCGCTTCTATGCCGCTGATCGGGCGGGTGCCTGTTTGTGCTGGGTTGGGGTTCGTCGGGGGCGACGCGGTGTTGCGTGGGGCTCCTGGGCCGGCGCGGCCCGGCGCCGATGTGCCGCTACCGAGTTGCGGCCCTTGTCCGGACAGCAACCTGGGGATTGGACACCCGGCGGGTGACCGCGCCGGACGACGGGGAGCAGCGCCGCAGGCCGGTCGATATTGAGCTGATCACGATCGGGTTCTAGGACCCGATCGTCGGTTGGTCGAGTGGTTGTGGGCCCGGGCTCGCACGCAGGCGCAGTCCACGCCCGTCGGCAGGCGAGGGTCCTGCTGCGGCAGGTGGGGTTTCGCGGGTGATACGCGTAGGTTGAGCGAGTCTGTATGCACCGAACCCAGGGGAGACCGGAATGCGCACTAACGACTACGGCCCATGCGAAATCGCCCAGGCACTGGCCAGGTCGGCCGCCGCGGGTGTCGCCACCGCCGTCGCTGTCGACCGGGTCGCCCCGGTGCAGAGCGGCGGGCGGTTCGCCTCGTTCGAGATCCTGATGGCCGACGGGCAGATGTACCGGGTTCGGGTCGAGGCGGTGTGAGGTGGCCGGACCGCGACGGCGGCGGTCGGTGTCGTATGGCTGAACCCGCCCGGCTCCCCGCACGGCCGAAACCTCGGTCGTCGGCGCGTGAGTTGCCCCCGCTCGTGTCGTCAACGGTTACGAGCGGAATGGCGTGGAGATCCCATCGTGACAAGAATCGTTCGCCTGCCCCAGGTGCGGTTCTTCGGGGATGCCGCACCTTGTTTCCGGACGGCAAGAACGGGCATGCTCACATCAGGACGGGTGTTGTTGATCGGTCTGGTCCGACGGGTGGTGCCGGTGCGGACGGGGATCGGTCCCGGCGCTACTGTGCGGCCGTGGACGTTGCGGAGGACACCGAACGGGTTGCTGCGTCGCTTGCGGAGTGGCTTGACCGGCTGACTTTCACCGACCTTTCCACCGGCGCGGTGACCGAGCGGATCATCGATACGGTCGCCGCCTGGGCGGGCGGCCAGGGCTGGCGGGTCTACCGCCGCGCTCGTAGCGTACTGCCGTTGCCGCCGCCGATGTCGTGGCGGCCCTCGGTGCTCGACGTCGCGTGCGCGCGGCCGTCTGGCCGGCCCATCGCCGTTGAGGTCGATCACAGCGACCGGCGCCGTACCGTCGACAAACTGCTGGCGGAGGCGGAGGCCGGCAGGATCCCGATCTGGGTGCGGTGGGGCACTGGGCGGTTCGTCGCACCGCCGCGGCCGGTGGGCATGGTCACGTGCGGCGTCACCGGTCGGGGCGGGCCGGCGGCGGAGGCCCGGCTGTACTCGCGCAGCCCGAGGGTTGTTCTGCCGCCGCCGGCGCATTCCACGGGTAGCACCGGTGCGGTGACGGTGGTTGCGCTACCGATGCCGCCGAGTGATCTCCCGCTGCCCTGAGCCTGCTGCCTGGTCCTGGTTGCCGGAGGGCCTGGCCCGTAACAGGTGTCCGCGTCGACATGGCCGTGCTGGCGCAACCGGGCGTGATGGCCGCCCTGTCCGCCCCCGGCATGGTGGGCGGTGAACCTGGTGGGCCGGGCGCAGACCGGTGGGGCTGGCGGTCGGGTGGACGGTCAGCGGATACCGGTGTCGAAGCGGAGGGTGAGGGTGGTGTAGCGGCCGGCTGTGACCGTGACGGCGGCCGGCGCCTGGGGGTGGGGTGGGCCGCCGCCGATGGCGGTAGGCCGGATGAGGTATGCGCCGGGCGGCAGGGTGACGGTGAAGTGTCCGTCCGCGCGGCTGGTCACGCTGGCCACGAGCCGGTTGGTACGTGCGTCCACAATGGACAGCCGAGCGCTGACGGCCCGGTCGGGGCAGGGCGACTCGGCGCGCAGCACCGGGCACCCGCCGTCGATGGTGGTGATACCCGCGATCCCGGAGCCGGTCGCGGGAGTGGTCGGCGCGGTGGTGGGCGCCGCCGGCGGCCGCGTGGGGAGTGCGGCGCTGGGGGTGGGTTCCGGGGATCCCGTGATGGTACGGGTGGTGCCCTGCCCGGCCGGTGTCGAGGTGGTACCGGCGGAGCAGGCGGTCACGCCCAGCCCGGCCAGGAGCAGGGCGGCGATGATCGTGGTGCGGTTCATACCGGTTGGACGCTCGACAGGCCGATAGGGTTCCGGGCCGGGGCCGCGCCTCGGGGGAGCGGCCCAGGCCCAAACCTCAGGGTTTGATCAGGCTGATCCGGGTGTCCCAGTTGGCCAGTGCGGTACGGGTCGCGCCGCAGGAGCCGAACGGGGTGGTCTCGTACTGGGCCAGGGTGCAGGTCTGGCCGATGTACTCGCTGGCGATCCAGATCGTGTTGCCGTCCACGGCGGTGGCGCCGTAGTCGCCCCAGCGGGGCCGGATCGGGTTGTTGAAGGCTTTGTACCCGGAGAAGCCGTCGGCGGGTCCGGCGCCGGCCTTGGCCAGGAACATGGACCCGGCGCCGGTGGTTCCGTCGAACGCGGCGTACGCGGCCGACGGGTAGTAGCCGGCACCGACGAGGGTGAAGGTCATGACGCCCTTGCCGGCGGCGGTGACGCCGATGGCGGGGTAGGTCAGGTTGTTGCCGGCCAGGCCGAGTTGGCCCTGCCGGAGCAGGTTGGCCGACACCGAGTGACTGTTCACGGCGGGCCGCACGATGTACCAGCCGACGCCGGCCTTGGTGGCGCCGCCCACGGTCACCGCGGTGTCCAGCGCCCCGTACAGATTGCCGCCCGTGTAGGTGACCTGCTGCATCCGGGTGTCGTTGCTGTCCAGCGGGTACTCCGTCTCGGGTGCGCCCGGATCGGGCGCGCCGAGCAGGAAGGTGGCGCAGGCGGTGTCGTTGAGGCACTGGCCGAGCGGGAACGGTCCCGCCTTCTGGTTGGCCGCCGGGGGCAGCGAGTACGTCGTCACACCGACCCGGGTGTCGCGCAGCGCCAGGTTCGGGCTGGAGGTGTCCAGGGACCTGGTGTTGGTCAGCGACCAGGTGACGATGCTGTTGGACACGTAGTCGTTGGTACCGGTGGCCTCCTGCGCGGCGTTGGAGGACAGGAAGAACTCGGTGCCGCCCTGGTCGCGGGAGTAGTCGCCGGTGGTGGGGGACTGTGCGGGCCAGATGGTGAAGCCGTTGAGTCCCCGGTCAGCGGCGGTGGTGTCGAACTGGGTCACCAGTACGTTGGCGTCGCCGCGGGCCAGCGCCCGCTTGGAGAACGCGTATAGCTGGGCCGAGTTGTATTCGGTGCCGAAGAACGAGTACTCGTTGGTGGTGAGGTAGAAGCCGTTGCTGTCCACCCCCATGTGCGGGTAGTCGCCGAGGCAGGGGCAGTGCGGGTGGATCGGGGTACCGAAGGTGCCGTCGTCGGTCACGTCGAGCCGGTAGATGTTCCACGTGCCGGTCGGGTCCTTGGCCACCGCGATGTCAAGGTGGTTGTCACCGGTGAACGCGCCGGCCGGTGTCTGCTCCAGGGTGAGGGCGGCCAGGAAGAAGGTCTTCGTGGTCGGGTCGTACAGGCAGCTCGGGTCGGTGACGAACGGGCCCTGCGCCCCGGTACCGCCGGTGCGGTCGATCTGCGCCGGGTACCCGTAGAAGGTGTTCAGGTCGACCACGCCGGTCTGCCCGGTGCCGTCGGCGTTGAACACCCGGAAGACGGTGTTGACCACCTCCACGACGTGACCGCCGCCCACGCACATACCCTGGTCCGGTGGCTCCACGCTGAACTGGTTGCCGCCGTTGGCGGTGCGCTGGTCCCGCTCGTTGAGCCCGTCGAAGCTGGCCAGCAGCTGCGGCCCAGTGCGGATGATCCCGTTGGGCGCGGCCTGCGCGTGGGCGCGGGCGGTGTTCGCCCGGGCGCTGCCCGCGGGGGCCAGGCTCCGGTTGCTCACGCCAGCCGACGCGCTGTCCTGCGCCTCCGGGCCGAACACCTTCGGGATCTCGGTGGACACCGAGGCCGGCGCCCCGCTGCCGACCGGCACCGGCTTGTACGCGGCCGTGCCGATTTTCTGGATATGCCTGGTATTACTGGCCGGCGGGGCGGCCGAGGACACGCTCGCCGACGCCGCGACCGCACCGAACGCGGCGACCAGAGCGGCCACACCCAGCCCGGCTAATTTGGGGGAAATCGTGATGGTCATACCACTCCTCAGCCTCACCTGATCGCGGAGCTGGACACGCCTACCGCGAATGCGTTGCTGGCGCCGCCACGCGGCGGATACTGGCCGGTCGGCCTGAGGATCACTGTCTCGCACGGCCGGCCGGGCGGCACCCTCGCCCGACCCTTGACCTGGGTGGATACCCCCAACACTGGCCGGGCCGGCCCATTCCGGACCGACCCGGCACTGCCATGGTCGGTCAGGAGGCGGTGACGTCGTCCACGTAGGTGTACGAGGGGTCGCCCGCGAAGTTGTCGTCGTGGTTGGTGAGCGTGATGGTGTAGCTGTGGCCGGCGGTGAGGCTGCCCGTCACGTGCTGGTACGAGCTGTTGGTGGCGCACACCTTGCTGCGCACCGTGGTGCTGGTACCCGCGGTGTTGTCCGCGAGGGTCGCGGTGAACCAGTCGAAGGTGAGCGTATCGGGACAGGTCATCCGGTAGTAGAAGGAGAGCGTGGTGGCTCCACTCGGCGCGGTGAAGGTCTGCGCGAGTGAGGAGTCGGTGGACGGCGAGGTCGAGCCGATCCGGGCGGCGCCGGAGCCGGTACGCACCGGTGTGGTGACGGCGGCCGTCGCGCCGGTCGAGGTCCAGCCGGTCAGCCCGGACTCGAAGCCGCCGTTGGTGATGCCGCCACCGCCGCTGGTGCTGCTGACGCTCAGCGTGTACGTGGCGGTGTGCGTGGCCGACGCGGCGGTACCGGTGATGGTGACCGGGTACGAGCCGGCCGGCGTGGCCGAGGTGGTGCTGATGGACACTGTGGACGATCCGCCCGCGGTGACCGAGGTGGGGCTGAACGACGCCGTGGCGCCCGAGGGCAGGCCGCTGGCGGACAGCGCCACCGACTCGGCGGCACCCGAGGCGAGTGTGGTGCTGACCGTGGCCGTGGCCGAGGAGCCCGCGGCCACCGACCCGGAGGTCGGGCTGACCGCCATGCTGAAGTCGTTGGTGGCGGTACCGGAGCAGCCGGGCAGTTGGAACGAGGCGAGGTGGGTACGCCAGTTGAAGTTGCCGTTGGCCGGCTCGTACTCGTTGGTGTACCAGAACGTGCAGCCGTCGGCGGGGTCGACCGCCATGCTGGTGTAGTCACCCCAGCGCGAGTAGGTTGTCTGCGAGCCGGCGCCGGAGGTGATGGTGCCTTCCCCCTGCGTCATCGAGTTCAGCCCGTCGCCCGCCAGCCGGCCGGTGAACCGGATCTGCGGGTGGATGGAGGAGCTGGAGGCGGAGTAGCCCAGGGCCATGTTGCCGACCTTGTCCATCGCGATCGAGCCCATCCACCGGTACGTGCTGTCCGGGGCGTAGGTGGACTGCTGGTACACGCTGGGGGTGCCGCCGGAGAGGCGGAACTCGTACCAGCGCACGCCGACACTGCTGCCCACGGTCACCGCGTCGTTGGTGACCAGCGACTCGTGGTCGCCGAAGTTGCGGTACGCCAGGCGCCACATGATGCGGTCGGACAGCGAGTCCAGTTGCTGGGTGGTGCCCGACTGCGGGATGCAGGTGCCGGTCGAGCCGCACGCGGTGGTGTACGACGCGACGGTCAATGTGGACGGTCCGGTGAAGGTGGAGTTGCTGGTGTTGGTCCAGTCCACATGGAACTTCCAGTACGCCAGGGTGGTGGCGGTGGTACCGAGCGACAGCACCACGTTCGCCTCACCCGACGGTGGTGCGGTCGTTCCGTCCACATCGGACGCGAGCAGCCCGCCGAACGAGGTGGAGGTGGTGAAGCACTGCTGGTTCGCGGTGGTGCCGGCGAGCATCGCGGCGCGGTTCATCGCGCACGCCTCGGCGCCCAGGAAGCTGGTACCGGCGGCGTTGAACAGGTTGTAGGTCATGTAGTACGCGTCGGGCCAGACCGAGACCTTCGGGTAGTCCGGGAAGCTGGAGTACTGGTAGGAGTAGCGGTTGTAGGCGCCGGTGGCGTCCGAGGTCTGCGACACCGCCACACACTCGTAGAACGGCCCGGAGGTCTGCACGTTGGCGAACTGGGTGATGATCCAGCGCCCGGCCAGCGCGTCGTACCGTGCCGTGGCGTCGCCGTCGTTGGTCGTCTCGCACGGGCCGCCGAACCCGGAGAACAGGGTGTTGGTGTTGGCCGGACCGTACACTGTGGACCCGGTCTTGGAGAATACGGCGAAGCCGGTGTTGACCACCTCCAGGATCTGGGTGGCGCCCACCGTCGCGTTCGGGTCCGGCGGCACACCGGTCACCGAGAATGAGGCGAAGCCCTGCCCCAACCCGTCGAAGCTGGCCGAGGTGGACGGGATGGCGGGGCTGGCGGCGGTCTGCACGACCGGGTCGGGGCGGGTGGCGACGGGCCGCTGTGGCATCCGCTGCACCGCCTCGTCCTCGCGCTGCGTGGTGCCGATCGGCACGGCGGCCATGGTGCGCAGCGGCGCCGAGTGGTCGTGACGCACCTCGTACCGGATGGTGGGGTGGGTGTGCTGTGGTGCCCGGGCCTGCGCCGGAACGGCCGCGCCGGCCAGCACGCCCGCGGCGGTGACCGCGAGGGTGGCGGCGGCGAGGGTCCGGCGTGATGGTAATGCCATCGACGGTTCCCTTCATGGGGGTCGCACGGGGGTACGTGCACGCGAGGGGTTGTCGCGTTGCCGGCATCGTGGCGACTGCACTGTTACAAATCAAGACCTCAACGAAAAAGGGAAAACTATAAATCCGTTCTGGGTACGTCCGCGGCATTTCCTGACACCGCGTAGGGTGCCGGAGAGGGTCTGCACCGGGTGTACCCACGACTACACTCGCGGTTCTCGCCGGCTCCGGTCGGTGCCGGCCTGCCCCGGGAAGGTGATGCCACACCATGCGCCCACCCACCGCACTGGCCCGCCGGAGATCCCTCCGCCAGAGAGCCCTGCGCGCCGCAGCCCTGCTCGCCCCCGCCGCCGCCCTCGCGCTGTTGGGCGCGCAGGCGGCGTACGCCAACGTGGCGCTGACCCAGGTCAGCCACGACATCTACACCGATGCCCAGGCACAGCACAACACCGAGGTGGAGCCGGACACGTTCACGTTCGGGTCCACGATCGTCTCCGCGTTCCAG
>DATEJJ010000329.1:0-9564 GCA_035278125.1 Rugosimonospora sp. | reverse complement strand
CTGCTCGGCTGGCCGGCGGAGCAGCGGCCGGAGCTGGTGGCGGCGGCTGCCGCGGGTGGCGGGCTGGCCGGCGAGCTGGCCGCGCGGTACCCGACCGACGTGGGCGTGCTGGTGGCGCTGCTGCTCAACCGGGTACGGCTGGCGCCGGGCGAGGGCATCTGGATGCCGGCCGGAAACCTGCACGCGTACCTGCGGGGTACCGGCGTGGAGATCATGGCGGCCAGCGACAACGTCCTGCGGGGCGGCCTGACGCCGAAGCCGGTGGACGTACCGGAGCTGCTCCGCGTACTCCGCTTCGAGGTGCTCGCCGATCCGGTGGTACCGGCGGTGCCGGTCGCCCCGGGCGTGGTGACCTGGCCGGTGCCGGTACCGGACTTCGCGCTGTACCGGGCCGAGGTCGACGGCGCCGAGGTGGCGGTACCGGCCGGCGGCCCGCGGATCGCGCTCTGCCTGGCCGGCGAGGTACGGGTGGACGACGGGGTGGCCGGGGTACGCCTGGCGGCGGGGCGGGCCGCGATCGGCGCCGCCGGCGCCAAGCCGGTGTCGGTGAGTGGGCGTGGTGTGGTGTTCGTTGCTACTACGGGCCTTTGACCGTTTTTTTCTTTTTGAGTGACTCGCGAGTAATCCCCGGATTGCCTTGACATGTGCTGAGCGGGGTGTAACTCTATAAGCACGCAGCGTTATCGCGACGAAGGTCCGAGCCACGCGCGGGGGAAAACCAAACCGGGGGGAAGCGCGGGACGGTGGGGTTGCCGAACGGATGGCCCGTTCGCGACCACCGTCCCGCGCGTCATTCTCCGGTCAACCTGTCTGATCTCTGTCTACCGGTCCCGGGGGCTCGCCGTCCGGGCGTCCGGGCCGCGTAGGCTGGGGGCACTTTTGTGTTCCGGACGACAGGGGTTTCGATGACCAGTACTCTCCCGCCGCGCGCCGGTGCCGTGGTGGACGGCGACTTCAAGGTCGCCGACCTCGCGCTGGCGGCATTCGGGCGTAAGGAGATCCAGCTCGCTGAGCACGAGATGCCCGGCCTGATGGCGATCCGTGCGGAGTACGCGGCGAGCCAGCCGCTGCGCGGCGCCCGGATCACCGGTTCGCTGCACATGACGATCCAGACCGCGGTGCTGATCGAGACGCTCGTGGCGCTCGGCGCGCAGGTGCGCTGGGCCAGCTGCAACATCTTCTCCACCCAGGACCACGCGGCCGCCGCGGTCGCGGTCGGTCCACAGGGGACAGTGGAGGCGCCGGCGGGCGTACCGGTCTACGCCTGGAAGGGCGAGACGCTGCCGGAGTACTGGTGGTGCACGGAGCAAGTGCTGCTCTGGCCGGACGGCGGCGGCCCCAACATGATCCTGGACGATGGTGGCGACGCGACGCTGCTGGTACACAAGGGTGCCGAGTTCGAGCGCGCCGGCGCGGTACCGGCCGCCACGCCCGAGGACAGCGAGGAGTACGCGGTCATCCTGGACGTGCTGCGCCGCTCGCTCACCGAGGACGGCAAGCGGTGGACCCAGGTGGCCGCCGGGATCAAGGGCGTCACCGAGGAGACCACCACCGGCGTGCACCGGCTGTACGAGATGCTCGCCGGCGGATCGCTGCTGTTCCCGGCGATCAACGTGAACGACTCGGTGACCAAGTCCAAGTTCGACAACAAGTACGGCTGCCGCCACTCCCTCATCGACGGCATCAACCGGGCCACCGACGTGCTCATCGGCGGCAAGGTGGCGCTGGTGTGCGGGTACGGGGACGTGGGCAAGGGCTGCGCCGAGTCGCTGCGCGGCCAGGGTGCCCGGGTGATCGTGACCGAGGTCGACCCGATCTGCGCGCTGCAGGCCGCGATGGACGGGTACCAGGTGTCCACTGTGGAGGACATGGTGGGCGTGGCGGACATCTTCGTCACCGCGACCGGCTGCAAGGACGTGATCACCGCCGACCACATGGCCCGGATGAAGCACCAGGCCATCGTGGGCAACATCGGCCACTTCGACAACGAGATCGACATGGCCGGCCTGGCGAAGCTCCCCGGCGTACGGCGGATCAACATCAAGCCGCAGGTCGACGAGTGGGTCTTCGGGGACGGGCACGCGATCATCGTGCTCTCCGAGGGCCGGCTGCTGAACCTGGGCAACGCCACCGGGCACCCCAGCTTCGTCATGTCCAACTCGTTCTCCAACCAGGTGATCGCGCAGATCGAGCTGTTCACCAAGACCGACCAGTACCCGCTGGGCGTGTACCGGCTGCCCAAGTACCTGGACGAGAAGGTGGCCCGGCTGCACCTCGACGCGCTGGGCGTCAAGCTCACCGAGCTGAGCAAGGACCAGGCCGGCTACCTCGGCATCCCGGTCGAGGGGCCGTACAAGTCGGACCACTACCGGTACTGACCCGTCGCTCCGGCAGGGCCGCTCCCGTCGCGGGGGCGGCCCTGTTTTGTTAGGTATGCCTTGCCTTAGAAGTTGAGATTAGGTTAGCCTACCCTTCATTGGTCGAGGGGGTGTGGCGGTGATACCGACGCTGGTGATCGGGCTTCGGGAAGGCGTTGAGGCGGCACTCATCGTCGGTATCGTCGCCGCATTTGTCGGCCGCACCGGCCGCCGCGACGCGCTGCGCCAGGTGTGGCTGGGCGTGGTCGCCGCCGCCGCGCTCTGCCTGGCGATCGGGATCGGCCTGGTCACGCTGTCCCGGGAGCTGCCGCAGCGCGCGCAGGAGGGCCTGGAGACGGTGATCGGCGCGCTCGCGGTCGGCATGGTCACCTTCATGATCCTCTGGATGAACCGGCACGCCCGCGGCATGAAGAAGGAGCTGGAAGGCGCGGCGGCGGACGCCCTGGCCAGCGGCTCGGCCCGCGCTCTGGTGGCCATGGCGTTCCTCGCCGTGCTGCGCGAGGGCTTCGAGACCTCGGTGTTCCTGGTCTCCGTCATCCAGAACAGCACCAGCGCCGCCGCGGGCGCGTTCGGCGCCCTGCTCGGCATCGCGATCGCGGTGGTCATCGGGTACGGCATCTACCGGGGCGGGGTACGGCTGAACCTGGCGCGGTTCTTCAAGGTGACCGGGCTGGTGCTGGTCCTGGTCGCCGCCGGCCTGGCGATGACCGTCATGCACACCGCGCACGAGGCCGGCTGGCTGACCCTCGGGCAGGCCGAGGCCGCCAACCTGACCTGGCTGGTACGCCCCGGCACGGTGACCGCCTCGCTGCTGACCGGCGTGCTCGGGCTGCAGCCCCGGCCGACCGTGGTCGAGGCGGCTGCGTGGCTGCTGTACGCGGTGCCGATGGTCGCGTACGTGGCCTGGCCGCGCCGCCGCCCCGCGAAGCCGGCCCCGGCCACCGCACCCCAGGTCCCCGCGACCGCCGCCTGAGTCCTGAGTCGACGCGATCCCTGAGTGAAGGAGCGCCCTACCATGCCTGCCCGAGCTACCGCTCTGCTGCGCGCCGGTGCCCTGCTGGCCACCGCCGTGGGACTGGCCGCCGCCGGCTGCGCCAAGGACAAGGCCACGCCGGGCGTCACGACCGCCGCGGCCGGCGGCACCAGTACGGTCACCGTCGAGATCACCGACACCGGCTGCCAGCCCAACCCCGCGACGGTACCGGCGGGGGCGGTCACCTTCCGCGTCAGCAACACGAACGCGACCGCCGTGACCGAGGCGGAGCTGGTACAGGGCGACACGATCCTGGGCGAGAAGGAGAACGTGGCGCCCGGCCTGACCGGTACCTTCACGCTCAACCTCAGGCCCGGCAAGTACGCCGTGGCGTGCCCGAACGCCAAGAAGGACAGCTGGGACTTCACCGTCAGCGGTACCGCCGCCCCCGCGTCCAGGGACGCGACCGTGACCGCCGCCTTGGACCAGGCGGTCGCCGGGTACCGGCAGTACGTGATCGGCGAGGTGGCCAAGCTGGTACCCGCCACCAAGCAGTTCACCGATGCGGTACGCGCCGGTGACGCGGCCAGGGCGAAGAGCCTGTACGCCAAGGCACGGTACTTCTACGAGGAGATCGAGCCGGTCGCGGAGAGCTTCGGCGACCTCGACCCGCAGATCGACGCGCGAGTGGACAATGTGGACGATCCGAGCCAGTGGACCGGCTTCCACCGCGTCGAGAAGGCACTCTGGCAGGACAAGACGACCGCGGGCTTGAAGCCGCTCGCGGACAAGCTGGACGCGGACGTGCTCAAGCTGCGGGGGCTGGTGGCCACCGCGACGTACCAGCCGGCCCAGCTCGCCAACGGCGCCACCGAGCTGCTCAACGAGGTGGCCGCGCACAAGATAACCGGCGAGGAGGACCGGTACAGCCACACCGACCTGTCCGACTTCCAGGCCAATGTGGACGGTGCGAAGCAGGCGTTCGACCTGCTGGCTCCGGCGCTGCGTACGGTCGACGCCGCCCTCGCCGGTACGGTCGCGCAGAGGTTCGCGGACGTACGGGCCGGGCTCGCCGCACTCAGCTCGGTCACCGACTACTCCACAGTGGACGATGCCCGGCGGCGGGAGCTGACCCAGCAGGTGGACGCGCTGGCCGAGCCGCTGTCCCAGGTGGCCGCGAAGGTCGCCGGCTGATGAGGGCGTCCCGGCGGAGCGTACTGGCGCTCGGCCTCGCCGGCTCCGCCGGTACCCTCGCGGGTTGTGAGGAACGGGCGGCGGCCGCGCCGGACCGGGTGGCCTTCTACGGACGGCATCAGGCGGGTATCGCCACGCCCGCACCCGCCCGGCTGGCCTTCGCCGCCTACGACCTGACACTCGACGGCGCCGCCGCGGACAACCGCGCCGCGCTGCGGCGGCTGCTGCGCACCTGGACCGCGGCGGCCGCCGCGATGACCGACGGCCGCACGGTCCCCGGCGACAACGACAACCTCGCCGCGCCGCCGGCGGACACCGGCGAGGCGTACGGCGCCTCGCCGGCCAACCTCACGGTCACGTTCGGGGTCGGGCCGTCCCTGTTCGACCACCGGTTCGGGCTCGCCGACCGGCGCCCGGCCGCCCTGGCCGCCCTGCCCCCGCTGGCGCCGGAGAACCTGGATCCCAGCCGCAGCAACGGAGATCTGGCCATCCAAGCCTGCTCCGACGACCCGGTCGTGGCCTTCCACGCCATCCGCAACCTGGCCCGGCTGGCCCGGGGCACCGCCGTCATGCGCTGGTCCCAACTCGGTTTCGGCAAGGCCGTAGGCAACGCGGCGTCGCTCCGCTCCGACACGCCAGGCAACGCGGCGTCGCTCCGCTCCGGCGGCGCCGACCAGGAGACACCCCGGAATCTCATGGGCTTCAAGGACGGTACCCGCAACCTCGACACCCGCGACAGCGCGCTGCTGGACCAGCACGTGTGGGTCGGCGCCGCGACCGACCAGGCGTGGATGCGCGGCGGCAGCTACCTGGTGGTACGCCGGATCCAGATGCGCATCGAGTCGTGGGACCGGGACTACCTGGACGACCAGCAGCACGTGATCGGGCGGTTCAAGTACTCCGGCGCGCCGCTGTCCGGTGGCGCGGAGCACGACACGCCGGACTTCGCCGCCAAGGGTGCGGACGGCGGCGCGGTCATCCCCGCCGACTCGCACGTGGCGCTGGCCGCCCACGAGAACAACAACGGGCTGCGGATCCTGCGGCGCGGGTACTCGTTCACCGACGGGATCATCAGCGCGCGCGGGGAACTGGACGCCGGGCTGTTCTTCATGGCGTACCAGCAGGACCCGCGCCGACAGTTCGTCCCGCTGCAGCGCAAGCTCGGCCGCAGCGACGCCCTCAACGAGTACATCCAGCACGTCGGCTCCGGCCTGTACGCCTGCCCGCCCGGAGTCAGCGGCGCCAGCGACTACTGGGCCAGCGCTCTTCTGTCCTAAACTCGCCCGGTGCGCCGCGCCGCCCTGGTTGGCCTCTTGGTCCTCGCTGTCGCGGGGTGTGGCGCGCCCGGCGGTGACGCAGCGGGACCGGACCCGTTCGGGGCGTGCGCGGCACAGCCCAACGCGTGCAACGGCGGCGGCCGGCGCCCCGGCGGTACCTTCGTCGTGGCGCTGACCCAGGCGCCGGCCGGCTTCAACGTTGTCGCCACGACCGGCGCGGTCGGCCCGGCGTACACGGTCATGAACAGCCTGCTGCCGCACGCGTTCAGCACCCGGCCGGACGGGTCGGCGGTACCCGACGGCGACCTGCTCGCCTCCGTCTCGATGACCAGCAACAGCCCGCAGACCGTGGTGTACCAGATCGCGCCCGGCGCGGTGTGGAGCGACGGTACGCCGATCGGCGCCGCGGACTTCAGCTACGCGTGGAAGACGCAGAACGGTCGGGACTGCCCCGCCTGCCCGGCCGCCTCCAGCGACGGGTACGACCAGATCGCGTCGGTCGCCGGCTCTCCCGACGGGCGTACCGTCACCGTCACCTTCCGCCAGCCGTACCCCGACTGGCGCGGCCTGTTCAACGCGCTGTACCCGGCGCACCTGGAGGGTGCCGGGCTCGATCTGTCCACTGCGGACGGTCTGCGCGCCGCGTTCGACCGCCAGGAGGCGCAGCCCACCTGGAGCGGCGGCCCGTACACGATCAGCGCGTACCAGCGGGACCGGCAGCTCGACCTGGTACCCAACCCGCGCTGGTACGGTGCGGACAAGCCGACCCTGGCCCGGCTGCGCTACCGGTTCCTCGGCGACCAGTCGCGCCTGCTCGGTGCGTTGCAGACCGGGGACGTCAACGCACTCACCGCGCAGCCCAGCCAGGACCTCGTCGACGTGCTGCACGGGCTGGCCGGCAGCGGCGTCCGGTACGAGATCGCCGCGGGTCCGGTCGCCGAACGGCTCGACCTCGACGTGCACAGCGACGCGCTGGCCGATCCCGCGCTGCGCCGGGCCATCTTCACGACCATCGACGTGGACGAGATCCTGCGGCAGAGCGTCCGCGGGTACTTCCCGGGCGTGCGGCGCGCGTACAGCCACAACCTCAGCCCCGGGGTGATCGGGTACCAGGACGTGGTCAGGCAGGTCGCGCCGCAGCAGGGCAGCGGCGACCCGGCGGCGGCCGGCAAGATCCTGGCCCAGGCCGGGTACGCGGTCACCGGCGGCCGGCTGGCGCGCGACGGCGTACCGGTTCCGGTGCTGCGGCTGCGGTACACCCAGGGCGACGACACCCGCGAGCAGGCCGCGCGGCTGATCCAGCGCCAGCTCGCCCGCATCGGCGTGACCGTGCACCTCGACCCCACCGGCGACCTGGCCACCGCGCTCGCCGGGTACGACTACGACCTGGCCCTGTTCGGCTGGCCGGTCGGCGCCGCCTCGGCCGCCGCCCGCGACCTGTGGTCCTCCGCCGGCACCGCCAACCACACCGGCTGGGGCGACCCGGACTCGGACGCGCTGCTCAAGCAGGTCGCGCAGGAGCTGGACCCGCAGCGCATGGCGGACGAGCTGAACCAGCAGGACGGCATCCTCACCCAGGCCGCCGTGGTGCTGCCGCTCTACCAGCGCCCGGTGCTGCTCGCGCTGTCCGGCGACTACGTCAACGTGCGCGCCAACGCGCCCGCGTACCTGTCGTACAACGCGCAGCAGTGGGGCCTGGCCGGCCCGTCCCCGCTGGCGTCGGTCACCCCTGGCTGACCCGCGTCGCGGCGACCAGCTCCGGCCACACCGCCGCCGTGGCCGCCCGGGCCGCGGCCATCCGCAGCAGGGCGCGCCGGTGCCGCTCGGCCAGCACCGCCGCCAGATAAGCCCATCCCGCGGTACCCGGCGGGGGCGGCGGCGTGGTGCACGCGGCCACCTCCATCGCCAGCGAGAAGCCCAGCCGGGACCGGTACGGCTCGCGGATCTCCCGGTTGCGCGCGAGGTAGTGCCGCACCGCCAGGGCCAGGTCGTCGTGCAGGCCGGTCAGGTCGAGCGCGGCCGCCCAGCCGGCGAGCGCGGGCGGCATCACCGGTACCCAGCCCCACGCGGCCGGGCTGCGCTCGTAGATCACGATCGTGCCGGCCGCCAGGTCGCCCAGCCGCTTGCCCTGCCGGTTCACCAGCATGGTCCACAGGCTCGCCACCCAGGTGGCCAGCGGCATCACCAGCCCCGGCCACTCCACCGCCACCGCGACCAGGTTCCGGGTCAGCGCGTGCCGGAACCGGATCGGCCCGCCGTCGTCGCGTACCACCCGCAGGCCCATGGCCATCTTGCCGAAGGTACGGCCGCCCGACACCGTCTCCGACAGCACCGGGTACCCGACCATGGCCATCGCCAGCGAGATGGTCACCGTCGCGAAGGTCAGCGCGTCGCTCGGGCTGACCCCGGCGACCAGCGGCAGTACCAGCCCGGCGCCGACGAACAGCATCACGAACAGCAGCAGCTCCATCATGATGTCCAGCAGCAGCGCCAGCGCTCGCGAGCCCAGCCGGGCGATCCGGATGTCGAACTCGACCGCCTCGCCGCTGACGAGCCGGTCCGTTGTCTCCCTCACCCGTACCAGTGAACACCACCGGTACGCTGCGCGGGTGGACCTGGACGCGTTCGTGGCCGAGCACGCCGGCGAGTGGCGGCGGCTGGAGCAACTGTCCCGGCGCCGCCGGCTCGGTGTCGACGAGGTCGACGAGATGCTGGCCCTGTACCAGCGCACCGGTACCCACCTGTCCGTGGTACGCAGCCGTTCGCCCGACCCGGCGCTGGTCGCCCGCCTGTCCCGGATCGTGCTCGCCGCCCGTGCGGCCATCACCGGCGGCCCGGCGTTCTCCTGGCGTACCGTCGGCCGGTTCTTCACCGAGACCTTCCCGCTGGCCGTGTTCCAGGCGTGGCGCTGGTGGTGCGCGGTGGCCACCGTGTTCACGCTGCTGTCCTTCGCGCTGATGCAGTACGTGGCCGGCCACCCCGAGGTACAGACCGCCCTGCTCGGCCCGGAGTCCGTGGACAAGCTGGTGAACCAGGACTTCGCCAGCTACTACAGCCAGTACCCGGCCCAGGACTTCGCCCTGCAGGTGTGGACCAACAACGCGTTCCTCACCGGCCAGTGCCTCGCCGCCGGCATTCTCATCGTGCCGGTGCTGTACCTGCTCGCCAACAACCTGCTCAACCTCGCCGTGGTCGGCGGCGTGATGATCGGCAACGGGCACGCGGCCGAGTTCTTCGGGCTGATCGTCCCGCACGGCCTGCTCGAACTGACCGCGGTGTTCGTCGCCGCCGGCGTGGGCCTGCGCATCGGCTGGTCCTGGATCGCGCCCGGCCCCACCCGTACCCGCAGCCGCGCGGTCGCGGAGACGGCCCGCTCGGCGATGCTGGTGGCGCTGGGGCTGGTGGGGGTACTGGCGGTCAGCGGGCTGATCGAGGCGTTCGTGACTCCGTCGCCGCTGCCTACGGGGCTGCGCATCCTGGTGGGCGCGCTCGCCTGGCTGGCCTTCCTGAGCTACGTCGTCGTCCTGGGCGCCCGCGCCCAGCGGAACGCCGCCCGCACCGACCTCGACCCCACTCTCCTGGACGCGCCAGCCCCCACCACCTGACACACCAACGTGCCAAGATCCACCGCTGGCGCGGCTCGCTATGCGGCGTGGCGGAGGGCGGCGCTCAGGGCGGCGTGGGCGTCCGCGATGCGGATCGTGACCGTGGGGCTTTCTTCCAGAGCTGTGAGCCCCCGGTC
>DATEJJ010000328.1:0-13014 GCA_035278125.1 Rugosimonospora sp. | reverse complement strand
CTCCAGCACGGTGATCAGCCGGGCCAGCGCGCGCTGGTCCCCGGCGTACACCGCGTCCAGGGCCGGGGGCGGGCTGCCGGCCAGGTCGATGTCGCACTCCCGGACCAGGTCGTTGATCATCTGGGGCAGCCCCATCCGCTGCCCGTCCTCGGGCGAGAAGATGCGTACCCCGCGCTCGCGCAGCAGGGCGATCTCCTCCGGCACGATGACGCCTCCCCCGCCGCCGAACACCCGTACCTCGCCGGCGCCGCGCTCGCGCAGCAGCTCCACCAGGTAGCTGAAGTACTCGACATGCCCGCCCTGGTACGAGCTGATCGCCACGCCCTGCACGTCCTCCTGGATGGCCGCGGTGACGATCTCCTCCACCGACCGGTTGTGCCCCAGGTGGACCACCTCGGCGCCCTGCGCCTGGAGGATCCGGCGCATGATGTTGATCGAGGCATCGTGCCCGTCGAACAGGCTCGCCGCGGTCACGAACCGGACCGGGTTCACCGGCACATGCAGGGTCATCGGCGCTCCTTAGTACGGTTAGTCACGTGTCGAGTCCGCTGCCCTTCGACCCGATCGCCGAGGCGCACCGCCAGTGGCGCGGCCGCTGGCCGGAGCAGGCCGAGCAGATGGCCGCCGTCACCTCGGTCATGCGCGTACAGCAGTTGCTGCTGGGCGAGATCGAGCGGGTGCTGCGCCCGTACGGGCTGAGCTTCGCCAGCTACGAGGCGCTGCGCCTGCTCGCCTTCACCCGGACCGGCGAGCTGCCCATGGGCAAGCTGGGCGAGCGGCTCATGGTGCACCCGGCCTCGGTGACCAACGCGGTGGACCGGCTGGAGCAGCGCGGCCTGGTGCGGCGCCGGCCCTCCCCCGCCGACCGGCGACGCATCCTCGCCGAGATCACGCCGGACGGGCGGGAGCTGGTGGAGAAGGCGACGATCGCGCTGAACGAGGCGCAGTTCGGGCTGGCCGCCCTGGACCGGGACGAGGCCGTGGCGGTCAGCCGGCTGCTGCGCCGGCTGCGCGCCGCGGCCGGGGACTTCGACGGCGGTACCCACGATCCGTGGTCCTCCTGAGCTGGCCCGCCCGGGCATCGGCGCCCTTGGACGACAGATATTTGGACTTCCAAATAATCTCACACAGCGGTCCCGACCCGCCACTTCATCGAGTGCCGGGTTCCGTTAGAAAGGAGCCATGGGCGACCGTCTGGACGAGTACCGGCGCAAGCGGGACGCCTCGCGTACCCCCGAGCCCGTACCGGACGGGCCGCTGCCGCGGGGCCGGGACGATACCTTCGTCATCCAGCAGCACCACGCCCGGCGGCTGCACTGGGACCTGCGGCTGGAGCGCGGCGGCGTGCTCGTGTCCTGGGCGGTACCGCGCGGCCTGCCCCGCGACCCGAAGACCAACCACCTCGCGGTCCACACCGAGGACCATCCGCTGGAGTACGCGAACTTCGCGGGCGTGATCCCGGCCGGCGAGTACGGCGGCGGCAGGATGCTCATCTACGACCGGGGTACGTACACCACCGAGAAGTGGCGCGACGACGAGGTGATCGTGGTCTTCGACGGCGCCCGTACCAAGGGCCGGTACGTGCTGTTCCAGACCCGGGGCAAGGACTGGATGGTGCACCGGATGGATCCGCCGGACCCGTCCTGGACGCCCATGCCCGACCAGCTCCGCCCGATGCTGCCCGAGCCGGCCACCCGGCTGCCCCGGCCGGAGAGCGCCTGGGGCTTCGAGATGCGCTGGCCCGGCGTACGGGCACTGGCCCAGGTGTCCGGCGGCCGGCTGCGCCTGTTCTCGGCGGGTGGCGCGGACTTCACCGACGACCACCCGCGGATCAAGCCGCTGGGCGAGGAGCTGGCCCCGGCCGAGGTGGTGCTCGACGGGCACGTGACGCCGCTCGGCGGCGGCGCGGTGTACCTGGTCTTCGACGTGCTCTGGCTGGACGGCCGGCTCACCATCGAGCTGCCCTACCGGGACCGGCGGGAGTTGCTGGAGAGCCTGGCGATCGCGGGGCCGCACTGGCAGACTCCGCCCTACTTCCCGGGTGCGGGGCGGGACGCGCTGACGGCCAGCCGGGATCAGGGGCTGCCCGGGGTGGTGGCCAAACGCCTGGACTCCCCGTACCGGCCGGGCGAACGAAGCCGCGATTGGCGGAAATTGTCCTAGACGAGGTGGTAAGTAGGACAAAACGGGGATCCGAAGGAGGCGCGGTGGCTGGGCGCCATGGAACGAGCGGAGGCCGCCTGCGCGCAACGCTGCGCGAGGGCGTCACGGCCCGCGCGCTGTTGCTGGTGATCGGGGTACTGGCGGTGCAGCTCGCGTTCATCGCGAGCTACCTCGGCGCGTTCCACCAACCGGGCGCGCACCGGATCCCGGTGGCGGTGGTGGTCGCGCCCGGCCTGCCCGCCGGTACCGCCGAGCAGGTGGCCGCACAGCTGAACCAGGTGACCGGGCGGCCGGTACAGGCGACGGCGGCGGTGGACGAGGCGGCCGCCCGGGCGGGCATCGCGGGGCGGCGGGCGTACGGGGCGTACCTGGTGACCGGGGGCGGCAACGATCAGCTGCTGGTGGCGGGCGCGGCCGGTGCCCCGGTGGCGCAGGCGCTGGAGAGCGTCTTCACCCAGGTCGCCCAGGAGCAGCAGCACGGCCTCACGGTGACCGACGTGGTGCCGGCGGCGGCCGGCGACGCGCGCGGGCTGTCCGCGTTCTACCTGACCGTGGGCTGGGTGGTGGGCGGGTACCTGGTGGCCTCGGCGCTGTCGGTGAGCCGGGGCGCCCGCTCCCCGCACGCGACCGCCGCGGGGGTACGGCTGGGGGCGCTGGCGGCGTACGCGGTGGTGTCCGGGGTGGGCGGTGCGCTGGTCGCCGAGAACCTGATCGGCGCGCTGTCCGGGCACGCGGTGAAGCTGGCCGTCTTCGGTGCGCTGCTGGTCTTCGCCGCCGGTGCGTTCACCATGGCGCTGCAGGCGCTGACCGGCATCCTCGGCATCGGGCTGACCGTCGTGCTGTTCGTGGTGCTGGGCAACCCGAGCGCGGGCGGCGCGTACCCGTGGCCGATGCTGCCCACCTTCTGGCGGCTGATCGGCCCGTGGCTGCCGCCCGGCGCGGGTACCAGCGCGGTGCGCGGGATCGCGTACTTCCACGACGCCGGGGTCGGCGCACCCGCCCGTACCCTCACCGTCTATGCCCTCGCCGGGGTGGCCGGCACGGTCGCCGCGGCGGCCCGGCACTCGCGCCGGTTCCAGGCCACGCACCGCGCGCCGGAGCAGGAGGCGCAAGGGGACGAAACGGAGCTGCTGGAGTTGGCGGAGGCGGCCGCGGGCACACCGGCGTGATTCGCCGGTACGATTCGGATGCCCTGGTACGGAGCCGGTTTTGCAGGAGGCATGGTGGATCGCTGGGTAGTCGTCGGCCTGGACAATGGCGGCACCATGAACAATGCCACCGTGCTGGACCCGTCCGGCGAATTCCTGGTGGACCGGATGGTGGAGACGCCGAGCCGGGTCAAGGAGGGCCCGGAGATCGCGGTCGAGGCGCTGGCCCACTCGCTGGAGAACGTGCTCCGGCTGACCGGGATAGAGGTGGGCGCGGTACGCGCGGTGGGGCTGGACACGCCCGGGCCGGCGAGTGCCGACGGCGTAATTTCCTCCAAGGGAGCCACCAACTTCTCCATGCCGGCGTGGTGGGGCTTCGACTTCCGCGGCGCGCTGGCCGAGCGGCTCGGGCTGCCCGTGGTGTACAACAACGACGGCAACGCGGCCGCCCTGTACGCCCACCATGTCCACTTTGGACCTGACGCGCCCCGCCGGTCCTCGGTGTCGGCCATCGTCGGTACCGGGCTGGGCGGCGGGCTGATCGAGGCGGGCCGGATCGTCCGCGGCGCGGCCGGGATGGCCGGGGAACTCGGGCACGTGCACATCCCGATGGAGGGGCTGCTCGAACCGGACCAGACGCTGCCGGCCTGCAACTGCGGCTTCTCCGGCGACGCGGAGAGCGTGGCGTCGCTGACCGGGATCGAGAAGAACCTGCTGCCGTACTGGCTGGGCCGGTTCGAGGGGCACGAGCTGGGTCAGGTCGCGTCGCTCAACAAGGCGGCGAAGCTGGTGCGCTCGTACGGCGAGGACAAGGACCCGCTGGCGCTGAAGGTCTTCGAGCAGCAGGCGGTGGCGCTGGGCCGGCTGTTCACCATCGCGTCCAACTTCACCGACCCGGACGCGTACTTCCTCGGTGGCGGCGTGGTGGAGGCGGCGCCGGAGTTCCGCGAGTGGTTCCTGTCGACGGTACGGGTCAACACCCGGCTGCGTGAGGAGCAGGAGCGGGTGGCGGAGTTCGCGCTCGTACCCCAGTTGGACATGGCCGGGGCACGCGGCGCCGCACTGGCCGCGATGGCCGAGCTGGAGCTGGCCCGGCGCTAGTCGTGCAGGCGGGCGACCTCGCGCATCTTGTTCATCGCGTCGAGCGCGGCCACCTTGTACGACTCGGCCAGGGTCGGGTAGTTGAAGACGGTGTCGACCAGGTAGTCGACGGTACCGTCGCAGCCCATCACGGTCTGTCCGATGTGGACAATCTCGGTGGCGCCGGTGCCGAAGACGTGTACCCCGAGCAGCCGGTGGTCGTCCGGTGACACGAGCAGCTTGAGCATGCCGTACGAGTCGCCGATGATCTGGCCGCGGGCCAGCTCGCGGTACCGCGAGATGCCCACCTCGAACGGGATGCTGGCCTGGGTCAGCTCGTCCTCGGTACGCCCCACGAAACTGATCTCGGGGATGGTGTAGATGCCGATCGGCTGGAGCTTCTGCATCGCGCGCACCGGCTCGTCGCAGGCGTGGTGCGCGGCCAGCCGGCCCTGCTCCATCGAGGTGGAGGCGAGCGCGGGGAAGCCGATGATGTCGCCCACCGCGTAGATGTGCGGTACGGCGGTGCGGAAGTGGTCGTCCACCTGGATGCGCCCGCGGCCGTCCGCGGCCAGGCCGGCCTTCTCCAGCTCCAGTTCGTCGGCCACGCCCTGGCGCCCGGCGGAGAACACGACGGTGTCCGCCGCGATCTGCTTGCCGCTCTCCAGCACGGTGATCGCGCCCTTGGCGTGCTTCTCGACCGCCGCCACCGACTCGTTGAAGCGGAACGTCACGGCCAGGTCGCGCAGGTGGTACTTGAGCGCCTCGACGATCTCGACGTCGCAGAACTCCAGCATCCGCTCGCGCCGCTCGACCACGGTCACCTTGCTGCCCAGGGCGGCGAACATGGACGCGTACTCGATACCGATGACACCGGCGCCGACCACCACCATGGAGTGCGGCACGTGCTCCAGGTTGACCACGCCGTCGGAGTCGATGATCGTGTAGTCGTCAAAGGCCACACTGGACGGTCGGGCCGGGCGGGTACCGGTCGCGACGATGATCTTGCCGGCGCTGGCGGCGATCTCCCGGCCGTTGTCGTCGTGCACGATCACCGTGTGCTCGTCGTGGAAGCGCGCGGTACCGGTGAGCAGCCGTACCCGGTTGCGGGCCAGCTGGCTGCGGATCACGTCGACCTCGCGCCCGATCACGTGGTGGGTACGCGCGGCCAGGTCGCCCACGGTGATGTCGTCCTTGAGCCGGTAGCTCTGGCCGTACATCTCCCGCTGGTTGAGTCCGGTCAGGTAGAGCACGGCCTCGCGCAGGGTCTTCGACGGGATGGTGCCCGTATTGATGCAGACGCCACCGATCATGTGGCGTCGCTCGACCACGGCTACCCGGCGGTCGAGCTTGGCCGCGGCGATGGCGGCCTTCTGTCCGCCCGGGCCGGAGCCCAGTACGAGCACGTCGAAGTCGTACACGCAGCCAGTCTGCCATGTTCCGGTTACCACGTGGTCACGTCTTGCGCAACCTGAGCAGGCGAGAGCGCGTCGCGGCGGAGCACTTGTAGCAGCTCCTCGTACGGTCCGACCAGGTATGCCTGATCTCCGGCGCGCAACCGGGTACCCCGGCGGGGCGGGTGCTCCAGCCGGCCACCCTCGGCCGCCCGGCCGATCGCCACCACCCGGGTACGCGCGGACAGGTCGCGCATGGCCAGGTCGTCCAGCCCGCCGCCGGACGCCACGGTCAGCCGGGCCACCAGCATCGGGGTCTGGTCCACGTAGAACGTGCCGAGCACGTCGAGTCCGAGCGCGGCGCCCACGAACCAGGGCGCGGCCAGCGCGGCGGTGGACCGTACCAGCCCGATGCTGAAGCTGCGCCCGATGGTCTGCGCGAGCTGCTGGTCGAACAGGCGCAGCACCACCGGTACCCGGTCGCGGCGCTCGCCCAGCTGGTCGCGTACCGCGAGCGCGGTCTCCAGGTTCACCAGGTCGTCGCTGGTGAGTACGGCGACCGCGGCGGCCTCGCCCAGGTTCACCAGTTGCAGCGTGTCCGGCAGGGTGGCGTCGGCGATCACCACCGGTACCCCGGCCGCCCGCATCACGCCCAGGTACCGGTTGCTCTCGTCGCTGTCGACGACAACCACCTCACCGCCCGCGTCGAGCAACTGCTGCACCACGCGTACCCCGATCGAGCCGAGCCCGATGACCACCACGTGGCCGAACCGCCCGATCACCCGGCCCCGCCCGAGCGACTCCTCGATCCGCCGGCTCACCAGCAGGTTGGTCAGCAGCGCGAAGAACGTGGTGGCGAGGATCGCGCCGAGCACGATCAGGGCGATGGCGAACGCGCGCAGCCAGGCGGGCTCGCCGCGGAACGAGTAGTCGCCGTACCCGACGGTGCCGACCGTGGTGACGGTGAAGTACAGCGCGTCGAGCAGGCTCAACCGGCTGCCGTCCGGCTCGCGGTACCCCGCGTGCAGGACCGTGGTCGCGGTACCCACGAGCGCGGAGAGCGCGGCGACGACCAGTACCAGCCGGCGGTCCAGCACCCCGCGCAGCACCGAGCTGACCAGGTGCCGCAGCTGGCGGGCTGCCGCGCGGCGGGGCTGGCTGACCCGGGTGGGCTCGTGGTACAGGCCGGCGGCGTGCAGCTCCTGCGGGGTACCGAGCAGGGTCACCCCGTCGCCCTCGCGTACCTCGTGGTCCCGGCCCGGGCAGACCACCACCTCCCCGCCCCCGGCCGGGGTGACCGCGATCGGGGCCAGGCTCCCGTACAGGAACCGGAGGGTACCGGTGGCGTGCGCGGCCACCCGGGCCACCACGAACCGCTCCCCGCCCAGCTCCAGCGGGTGCGCGCCGGTACGCAGGCACGCCTCCACCACCGACGGCGCGGACAGCCCCGCCACGTCCAGTACGGACACGGCGGCACCGGCCAGCGCCCGGCCCACCGCCGGATTGCGGATCTGCACCACGATCCGGACGTCCGCCCGCGCCTCCCGGGCCAGCAGCGCGGTCTCCAGCGTGTGCAGGTCGTCCTCCTGCACGCAGACCAGCGCGGCGGCGCCGGCCAGCCCCGCCTTCGCCAGCGTCTGCGGCACCCGGGAACTGCCCAGTACCTGAGGTACGCCCCAGGCCCTGACCACCGGGGTCAGCCGCACGTCGGCGCGGTCGTCCACCACGACGACGCGGACGCCGGCCAGGTGGAGCTGCTCAACGGTGCGCAGGCCCACGCCGGCCAGACCGCACACGATCACGTGTCCGGTCCAGTCGGCGCAGTCGCGACTCACGTTCCGCATCGTCGGTGCCTCTGGTCACAGCCGTGTCTCCACCGGGTTTCCGCTCATCTCGGCAACCGGCGCGTCGATCTGGTGGCGTCGGTACACGAAGAGAGCGGGGGGCGTAATGGCGGCCAGGTCGGGAAGCCGGCGGATCCGGCCCGAACCGCCACTGATCACCGTACTCGGGCGGCTGCTGGCAGAGGCCCAGGATGTGGTGGGAATCTGCCACGCCGACGGCACCGTCAGCTACGCGAGTCCGGGCGTGTCCCGGCTGACCGGCGCGCCGGCCCAAGCCTGGCACGGGCGCGAGCTGTCCACCCTGGTACACGCCGGGGACCAGCCGATGGCGCGGGCCAAGTTCCGGCAGGCGTGCGCCCGGCCGGGGCACCCGGTGACCTACGAGGCGCGGCTGGCGCACGCGGGCGGCTGGCGCTGGGCCCGCTTCACCCTGACCAACCACCTGCGGGAGCCGACCATCGCGGGCGTGGTGGTCAACGTGACCGGGCTGACCGAGCCGGGGCCGCGGGGCCGGCGTACCCCCGCCGAGGCGTACGACCACGTGACCGACCTGGCCAACCGGACCCTGTTCGACGAGCAGCTGGCGCTGGCCCTGGAGGGTAACCGGGACGGCCGGGTGAGCCTGGCCCTCATCGACCTGGACGGCCTGACCGCGGCGAGCGCACCGCTGGCCCCGCACGCGGTGGACGAGGCACTGGTGGCCGTGGCCGAGCGGCTGCGCCGCGGGGTACGCCCGCAGGACCTGGTCGCCCGGCTGGGTGACGACGAGTTCGCGGTGCTGCTCGGCGACATCGCGCCGGAGCACGTGGACCGGGTCGCCGAGCGGATGATGGCCATCCTCGCCGAGCCGTTGAGCGTGGCCGGGCACGACCTGTGCGTACCGGCGACGGTGGGCTTCGCCGACGCGCGCCCCGGCGAGGGCCCGGGCCAGCTGCTGCGGCACGCCGAGATCGCCCGGTCCGAGGCGATCATCGCCGGGCGCGGCCGGTACGCCCGGTACGCGGACGACATGGTGCCCCGGGCGAGCACCCGGGCGCAGCTGATCGAGGAGCTGACCCGGGCCCTGGCCGCGGAGGAGTTCGAGCTGCACTACCAGCCGATCGTCACGCTGCCCGGCAACGAGCTGGCCGGGGTGGAGGCGCTGCTGCGCTGGCGGCACCCCGACCGCGGCCTGGTGCCGCCGCTGGACTTCATCCCGCTGGCCGAGCAGATCGGGCTGATCGTCCCGCTGGGCCGCTGGGTGCTGGAGTCCGCCTGCCGCCAGGCGGCCACCTGGCTCGCGCAGTACCCGACCACCGCGCCCGCGTCGATCAGCGTGAACGTGTCACCGCGCCAGCTGCGCGAACCATCCATTGTGGACGATGTCGCGGCCGCGCTGCGCCACTCCGGCCTGCCCGCGGACCGGCTCACCGTGGAGGTGACGGAGACCGCCGTGGTGGACCAGGCCACCGCCGGCGACCACCTGCACGCGCTGCACGATCTGGGGGTACGCATCGCGCTGGACGACTTCGGCACCGGCCACTCCACCCTGAGCCTGCTGGACAAGTTCCCGATCGACCAGCTCAAGCTGGACCGCTCGTTCCTGCGCGACCCGGGCAACGACCTGATCGCGACCGCCGTCGTCAAGATCGCTCAGGCGATCGGCGCCGAGGTGGTCGCCGAGGGGGTGGAGGTACCGAGCCAGGCGGAGCGGCTCTACGCGCTCGGGTACGGGCTGGCCCAGGGCTTCCACTTCGGGCGCCCGACCCCGGTCACGACGATGACCGAGGCCCTGCGGGGAGTACAGCGTCCGGTGACCGGGGCAGCCTCGACCTGACCGCCGCCACCGGGGCGGGACCGTCGACGGCAGCCGGGTCACCATCCGCCGTGCCGGGTAAGGTCGCTGCTGCCATGGAGACCGCAGCCACCGCATTCGTGCGGGCACACACCACGCCCGGGCCCGCGCCGTTCGTCCCCGAGGTGACCCTGCACCAGGCGCGGGACGCGTTCGGGCTGTGGGAGCAGACCGAGCGGGTACACGGTGGCGGGGTCGTCTGCCCGCCGCCGTTCTGGGCGTTCGCCTGGGCCGGCGGTCAGGCGCTGGCGCGGTACCTGCTGGACAACACCGGCCTGGTCGCCGGCCGCGACGTCTTCGACCTGGCGGCCGGGTCCGGCCTGGTGGCCATCGCCGCGGCGAAGGCCGGCGCGGCGGGCGTGGCGGCCAGCGAGATCGACGGGTACGCGGCCGCGGCGATCGCGTTGAACGCGGCCGTCAACGAGGTGTCCGTGGCCGTCCACCTGGACGACGTGCTGGACCGGGACCGGGTCGCCGCGAGCCTGGTGCTGGCCGGTGACGTGTTCTACAGCGCGGAGCTGGCCCGGCGGGTGCTGGCGTTCCTGGACCGGGCCCGCGCCGCCGGCGCGACCGTGCTCGTCGGCGACCCGGGGCGGGCGTACCTGCCGCGCGAGCGGCTGGCTCTGGTAGCCAGTTACCGGGTACCGGTGAGCCGGGCGCTGGAGGACGCGGACGTCAAGGAGGCCACCGTCTGGCGGCTGGCCGGGTAGGGGTCAGCCGACCGGGGAGTCGTCCACCGGGATCACCCGGTCCACCCCGCTGATCTCGAGCACGTGCCGCACCATGTCACCGGCGCCGCGTACCCGCAGCTGGGCGCTGACCGTGGCGGCCTGGTGGTAGATCTTCACCAGCGCCGCGACGCCCGCGGAGTCACAGAACGTCACCTGGGCCAGGTCGAGCACGAGCGTGGCCGGATTCCTGCCCAGCAGCCCGCCGGCGGTCTCCACCAGGGAGGCCGCCGTGAGCAGGTCGATCTCGCCACCCACCGACAGGCGGGCCTGGTCACCCTGCCAGTCGGCGCGGAAGGACAGGTGGGGCCTCGGCATGTGCAGAGGATAGGCCGTAACTGTGGCTGCGGCGTCACCCGGCCGGACGCGGGCTCAGCATCGGGCGCAGCGCGTCGAGCACCGCGGGGTCGTCGATGGTCGACGGCACCGGCTCGTCCCGGCCGTCCGCGATGCCCCGCATGGTACGGCGCAGGATCTTGCCCGACCGGGTCTTCGGCAACGCCGGTACCACCGTCACCGAGCGGAACGCGGCCACCGGTCCGATCCGGTCCCGCACCATCGCCACCAGCTCCTCGGCCAGCACCTCCGGTGCCACCGCCACGCCCGCCTTGAGTACCACGAAGCCGCGCGGTACCTGGCCCTTGAGCGGGTCGGCCACGCCGATCACCGCGCACTCCGCGACCGCCGGGTGCGCGGCGAGCACCTCCTCCATCGCCCCGGTGGACAGCCGGTGCCCGGCCACGTTGATCACATCGTCGGTGCGGCCCATCACGTACAGGTATCCATCGGCGTCGAAGCGGCCGCCGTCGCCGGTCAGGTAGTTCCCCGGGTACGCGGACAGGTACGAGGCCACGTACCGGTCGTCGTCGCGCCACAGGCTGGGCAGGCAGCCGGGCGGCAGCGGGAGCCGGATCACGATCGCCCCCTCGGTACCCGCCGGCACGTCGGCGCCGCCGCTGTCCACCACCCGCACGTCGTACCCCGGCACCGGTACCGACGGGGAGCCGGGCCGGGTCGGCATCGGGTCCAGACCGCGCAGGTTCGCCGCGATGGGCCAGCCGGTCTCGGTCTGCCACCAGTTGTCCACCACCGGGATGCCCAGCCGCTCCCCCGCCCACGTGTACGTCTCCGGGTCCAGCCGCTCGCCGGCCAGGAACAGGGTGCGCAGCCCGGACAGGTCGTACCCGGTGAGCAGCTCGCCGGCCGGGTCCTCCTTCTTGATCGCGCGCAGCGCGGTGGGCGCGGTGAACATCGTGGTCACCCGGTGCTCCGCGGCCACCCGCCAGAACGCGCCCGCGTCCGGGGTACCCACCGGCTTGCCCTCGTACAGCACCGTGGTGGCGCCGGTCAGCAGCGGCGCGTACACGATGTACGAGTGGCCGACCACCCAGCCCACGTCGGAGGCGGCCCAGTAGACCTCGCCGGGTCCGGTGTCGAAGATGTTCGCCATCGACCAGCACAGCGCGACCGCGTGCCCGCCGTTGTCCCGGACCACGCCCTTGGGCCGGCCGGTGGTCCCCGACGTGTAGAGCACGTAGAGCGGGTCGGTCGCGGCGACCGGTACGCACTCCGCCGGCGCCGCGCCCGCCAGCGCCTCGTCCCAGCTCAGGTCCCGCCCGGGTACCAGCTCCGCGGGTGCCTGCGGGCGCTGCACGATCACGCACCGGTCCGGCTTGTGCACCGCCTCCGCGATGGCCGCGTCCAGCAGCGGCTGGTACGCCACCACCCGCGTGGGCTCGATACCGCAGGAGGTGGCCACGATGACGGTGGGCCGCGCGTCGTCGATGCGTACCGCCAGCTCGTGCGCGCCGAAGCCGCCGAACACCACGGAGTGCACCGCGCCGAGCCGGGCACAGGCCAGCATCGCGATCACCGCCTCGGGCACCATCGCCAGGTAGAGCAGCACCCGGTCGCCCCGGCCCACGCCCAGCCGGCGCAGCCCGCCCGCCGCCACCGCCACCCGGTCGCGCAGTTCCCGGTAGGTGAAGGTGCGTACGGTACCGGTGACCGGGCTGTCGTGTACCAGCGCCACCTGCTCGCCCCGGCCCGCGGCCACGTGCCGGTCCAGGGCGTTGTGGCAGGTGTTCAGCTCCGCGTCCGGGAACCACCGGTAGAACGGCGGGCGGCTGGCGTCCAGGATCCGGTCGGGCGGGCGTACCCAGTCGATCGCCTCGGCCGCGTCCCGCCAGAACCCCTCGGGGTCGGACATGCTGCGCTCGTACGCTTCCCGGTACCCGCTCATGTGCCCATCCTGCACGACGGTCAGGGCTTGGGCACCGGTACCCGCAGCCGGTGCGCCGGTGCCGACCCGAGTACCCGCGCCCACAGGTCCTGGTACGCCCCCGCCATCCGGGGTACGCCGAACTCGGACCGGGCCCGGCGCCGGGCCCGGGTACCCAGCTCCGCGCGCAGCTCCGGATCGGCGGCCAGCAGCCCCAGCGCGCCGGCCAGCGCGTCCGGGTCCTCCGGCGGTACCAGCAGCCCGCAGTCGCCCAGCACCTCGGGTACCCCGCCCACCCGGCTCGCCACGCAGGGCAGCCCGGCCAGCATCGCCTCGATCAGCGCCAGCCCCAGCCCTTCGTACCGGGACGGGTGGCAGTAGACGTCGAACCCGGCCAGTTGCGCGGCCACCGCGCCGGACCAGCCGGGCAGCTCCACCCGGCCGGCCACGCCCATGTCCCGGGCGAGGTGCCGCAGGGCCTGCCGCTCGGCACCCGCCCCGACGATCACCGCCCGCGCGCCGGGCAGCCGGGCCAGCGCCCGTACCAGCACATCGTGGCCCTTGACCCGGTCCAGCCGGCCGACGCAGCCGACGACCAGCCC
>DATEJJ010000327.1:0-2656 GCA_035278125.1 Rugosimonospora sp. | reverse complement strand
GGCCTGGGGCTGGCCTTGCTGCTGCTGCTCGCGGCCCGGGTAGGTGGCTGGCCGGCGTTCTGGGGCCGGCTGCCCGGCAAGCACCTGGTGGCCGGCTTCGAGCGCTCCGTCGACCCGACGGGTACCACGGCCGCGCGGTGGACCCGGGGCTGGATGGGGCCGGGCAACCGGTTCGGCGCGGACATCGACGGCGGTAACCTGCTCAGCACATACGGCGCGCAGCAGGTGGTCCGGGAGGCGGCACCGCTGTACTACAGCCAGCAGTGGGGCCTGGCCGACCAGCAGGTGATGACCCGGCACTCGGTCGACTTCGTCTGGGTCGACCTGCGCCTGTCCCGGCAGACCCCGGTCACCGGCTCGTACTTCTCCATCGACCCGCTGGCGGGCAGGCACACCCAGCCGATCAGCCAGGAGGCGCTGACCAAGTTCGACGCGGTGGTGGGTGCCAACCGGCTGTACGACAACGGCACCATCCGCATCTACGACATGAGGGACAGCTGAGGTCGGCCATGGCACACTCTCGTGGCGGTACGGCGGCGGCGCTCCTCTCGGTCTCGGCGGTGGCCGCGACCGTCGTGGTGTTCGAGTTCCACGGACCGGCGCGGGTGGTCGCCGGGCTGGCCCTGTCCCTGGTGCTGCCCGGCTGGGCCATGACCCGCGCGCTGTTCCCCGGCCGCTCGCTGCGCATCATCGAGGCCATCCCGCTGGCGGCGGTGCTGAGCCTGTTGCTGGCCGCGGTCGGCGGTCTCGCGATGTACGCCGCCGGTGCCCGGCTCAGCCGCGTCTCCTGGAGCGAACTGGGCGCCGCCACGACGGTCGTCGCCGCGGTCCTCGGGTACCTGCGCCGGCGCCGGAGCAACGCGGCCAACTGGTCCATTGTGGACACTGAGGAGCAGGGGGCGGTACCGGCCACGGCCGCGAGCCTGTCCACCCGGTCGGCGCTGCTGCGGCTGAGCCCGCTGGTACTCGCGGTGCTGCTCGTCGCCGGGGCGGTCGCGGTCTCCTGGCGCAGCGCGTACCGGGCCGACGCGGTGGCGTTCACCGAGCTGTCCATCGTGCCGGCCGGCCCGCAGCCGAAGGCGGCCACCTCGCAGCAGGTGGTGATCGGCGTGATCTGCCACGAGAACGCGACCACGCAGTACCGCGTACTCGTCCACGGCCCGGGTACGTTCCAGACCACGCTCACGGCCCGGGTACGCCAGGGCGCCACCTGGGCGCGTACCGTCACCGTACCCGCGCCGGGTACGGTCACCGTCGACCTGTACCGCACGGTCGACCAGTCGCCCTACCGAACTGTCCACATGGGATAGCCGGCGATGACGGTCTACGAGAGCGCGATCACGAAGCGGCCCAGGCTCCGCCTGCTCCGCGCGCTCAAGCGCCACCTCGACCTGCTGTTGAACTCCGGCTCCCTGATGGGCGCCACGCTGGTCACGTCGATCCTGGGCTTCGCGTACTGGTGGGTCGCGGCGCGCGCGTTCACCCCGGAGACGGTCGGTACCGCCTCGGCGATCGTGTCCACGCTGACCCTCGTCGGTACGCTGAGCGTGTTCGGCATGGGTACCCTGCTGATCTCGGAGCTGTCCGGGCTGCCCGGCCGCGAATGGAACTTCATCGGCGCCTGCATGCTGGCCTCCAGCATCGCCGCCACCGCCGGCGGCCTGATCTACATCGTGCTGGCCCGGTTCGTCATCACCGGGCTGCGCCGGTCCGTCGGCTCGGCGCCGACCACGATCCTGCTGCTCGTCGGCGTCGTGGTCACGGCGACCACGCTGGTCCTCGACGACGGGCTGCTCGGCCTGCTGGCGGGGCCGAAGCAGCTGCTGCGCAACACGTACTTCGCGGTGCTGAAGCTGGTCGGGCTGGGCGTGCTCGCGCTACTGCCGATCACCGTGCACCCGGGTCACGTGCTGGCCACCTGGGTCGGCGGGGGCGTGCTGTCCGTCGTCCTGCTCTGGGGCGCGCTGCGCAAGCAGGGGCTGCGCGGGATCCCGCTGCCGCAGCTGTCCCTGCTCCGCGGCCGGCTGGGCCAGGCGGTCGAACACAACATCCTCAACGTGGCGCTGTTCGTCCCGCGTACCGTGCTGCCCCTGGTCGTCACGGCGGTACTCTCGCCCACCGCCACCGCCGCGTTCTACACCGCGTACATGATGGTGTCGTTCGTGACGATGGTGCCGAACCACCTCGCCACCACCCTGTTCGCGGCCACGGCGGGCAACATGGTCGCGTTGCGCGCCAAGATAAGGATGGCGCTGCTGGTCTCGGTCGGGATCGGGGTGCCGGCCTGCCTCGGGTTGGCGGTGCTCGCCCACCCGGTGATGCAGCTGTTCGGGCACGCGTACGCGCAGCACGCGTCGACCGCGCTGACCATCATGGCGCTGGCGTACCCCGCGATGATCTTCCGGCCGCTGTACGTTGCGGCGTCCCGGGTGGCCGGGCGGGTACGCCGGGCGAGCGTGTTCGCCATCGTGGCGGGCGCCTGCGAGGTGGGTGGCGCCAGCTACGGCGCCTCGCGCGGGTCGCTGACGGACCTGGCCGTGTGGCTGGCCGGCGCCTTCGTGCTGGAGGGCCTGCTCACCGCGCCGACGGTACTGAGCCTGGCGCTCCGGCGCCCCAACGCCTTCAGCCACGCACGCGGCGGCTGGCGGTCGTCCCG
>DATEJJ010000326.1:0-11610 GCA_035278125.1 Rugosimonospora sp. | reverse complement strand
TTCGCACAGCGCGGCGAACACGACCCGCGCGGTGAGGTCGCCCGGCTGCCCGGCCAGCGCACCGCCCGCGGTCACCTGGGCCACGGCGGCCCGTACCACGGGCAGCGTCACGTCGTCGTTGACGGCGCGGCACCGGTCGGGTCCGATCGCGGCCGGCGCCTGCCGCAGCAGGTGGCGCCATCCGGCGTCCTCGACACACCCGTCCAGGAACGCGTCCAGCCCGGCCAGCGCCTGCTCCCAGGGGGTACCCGCACCGCTGGCCGCCGCACCGACGCGCTGCATCGCGGTCCCCATCGCCGCCCGGAACACCTCCTCGAAGATCTGTGGCTTGTCCGTGAAGTGGTGGTACACGGCGCCCTTGCTCACCCGCGCGGCGCGCGCGATGTCGTCCACCGACGTCGACCCGAACCCGGACCCGGCGAACAGTTCGTGGGCGGCAGCGACGATCGCGGCGCGGGTCAGCGCCGCGTACTCGTCCCGCCTGCGGGTGACTGTCATGGGAATCAACGGTAACATCTCCGACTTCCGGTCGTTCGCCGACTCCGGGTCGGTATATTAAGTCCGCAATCAAGTCCCGAATCCTGGAGGCTGCCGTGAGCACACTGTCGCACCGGAGCCCGCACGCGCCGGCCGCAACCGCGGCACCGGACGGCGGGTTCGCGGCCGGCCTGTCCCGCTTCACCGGCCGGTGGCGCTGGCCGCTGCTCGGCGCCTGGGTGGCTCTCCTGGTCGTCGCGGGGCTGGCGTCGCAGTCGATCGCGGGCGTGCTCAGCGGCGGCGGCTGGTACGTGCCGGGCTCGGCGTCGCAGCGGGCCGCGGTGGCGCTGGCCGGCGCGCAGATGACCGGGCGCGGCCAGACCGCGGTGACGCTTGTGGTCCGCGATACCCGATACACCGCGGCCGACCCGGCATTCGACGGGCGGGTGCGCGCGGTCGCCGACGCCGTCGCGGCCGTGCCCGCGCTGCGGGTCTCGAGCCGGTACGGCTGGACCACGCTCGGCAACGGGGCCCGGGACACGTTCCTGGGGCAGGATCGCCGTACCGCCGTCGTCTCGATCGGCCTGGACATCGACGACGGTGCCGCGCGCCGGGAGCTGCCGCTGGCGCAGCGCCGGCTCACCGCCCAGTTCGGCCCGTCCGGACTGCGGGCTTCGCTGGTGAGCCCGGCCGCCCTGTGGGGCGCGGTCAACACCCTCAGCCAGGAGGATCTCATCCGGGCCGAGATGGTCACGCTTCCGCTGATCGTGCTGATCCTGCTGCTGCTGTACCGCAGCGTGGTGGCGGCGGCGACGTCGCTGGCGGTGGGTGTCACCGCGATCGTGCTGTCCCTCGGCGTGCTCACGCCGGTGGCCCACCACTACGAGCTGTCGATCTTCCTGGAGAACACGGCCACCATGCTGGGTCTCGGGGTGGGTGTGGACTATGCGTTGTTCGTCATCTCCCGGTTCCGCGAGGAACTCGCCCGCGGCCGCGACGTGACCGGTGCCGTGACCGTGGCCCTGCGCACCTCGGGCCACACCATCCTGTACTCCGGAATCACCGTCGTATTGACCATGTCGGCGCTGTTCACCATCAACCTGAACGTCATCGAGTCGATCGCCCTGGGCGCCGTCGTCGTGGTGGCGTTCTCGATGCTGGCCGCGAGCCTGCTGCTGCCGGTACTGCTGCACATCCTCGGGCACCGGATCAACAAGGGACGCATCCGCCTGCCTGCCCGCCCGCGGCCTGTCCACACGGACCGGTCCGGGCGCTGGCACCGGCTGGCGGCGGCCGTGATGCGCCGGCCGGTGCTGTTCGGCGGCCTCGCCGTGGTGGCACTCGGCGCGCTCAGCATCCCGGCGGTGCACGTGCGCACCTTCTCTCCGGACGCGCGCATCATCCCGCAGAGTTCGCCGGTACGGCAGGGGTACGACGCGGTGGCGCAGCAGTTCGGCGTGGGCGCCGCATCGCCGGTACAGGTCGTGCTGCGGGCCGCGCGGCCGATCACCGGGGCGGCACAGGTGCAGACCCTGGTACGGCTGGACGGCGCGCTGCGCGCGGTACCACACGTGGGGCAGGTGCGTTCGCTGGCCGAGGTACTGGCCACCGCCGCACCGGAGGCACCGGCGCGGCTGCTGGCCGGCCCGCGCGACTCGCTGCCGGCCGGCGTACGGCAGAGCATCGAGCATTACCTGTCCCGCGACGGGCGTACCACCATCGTGGAAATCGAATCGGACCAGCCGGCCTCCGCCAACGCGACCCGCGACCTCGTCGCCACGGTACGGCGGCTGGCCGCCGGGCTCACCCCCACCGGCTTCACCGCACAGGTGGGCGGGGAGACCGCCGAAGGGCTCGACTCCAACAACGTCATCCAGCGCAGCCTGATCCGGCTCATCGCGGTGATGCTCGCCGTGGTCTGCGCCGTGCTGCTGCTGACGTTCCGCTCGGTCGCCCTGGCGCTCAAGGCGGTCCTGATGAACACGCTCTCGCTGGGCGCCACCTACGGCGTCCTGGTGCTGGTCTTCCAGGACGGCGTCGGCACCGGGGCACTGGGCCTGGACCACACCGGCAACCTCCAGAACTTCGTGCCCGTGCTGTTGCTGGCCCTCCTGTTCAGCCTCAGCACCGACTACGAGGTCTTCCTCCTCAACCGGGTACGCGAACACTACCTGCAGACCGGCGACAACACCGGCGCCGTCGCGGTCGGCATGGAGGCCACCGCGCCGCTCATCTCCGGGGCGGCCATCCTCATGGTCGCGGTGTTCGGCGCGTTCAGCTTCACCGGGATGGTCCCGATCGAACAGCTCGGCTTCGGTATGGCCGTCGCCGTGTTCATCGACGCGACCATCGTGCGGCTCGTCCTCGTCCCGGCCGCCATGCGGCTGCTCGGCCGGTGGAACTGGTGGATGCCGGGCCAGCCGCTACCGAACAGGCACACCCCACCGGCTCCGGCCGCGGACCGGGAGCGAGAAAGGCAATACGCATGACCGTCACCGACGCACCCACGACCCACGAACGCCAGACCAAGAAGGCCAGCCAGCTGCTCGTATCCGCCGGCCGGCACTGGTTCGACCCGCGCATCGACATCGACTGGGACGCGCCGCTGGTCGAGGGCAAGTGGTTCATCCCCGAGCACCGGTGCACCCTGTACGGCACCCCGCTGTGGGACTCGCTCAGCCTGGAGCAGAAACTCATCTGCAGCCGCGAGGAACTCGCCTCCTCCATCGCGCTGGGCGTGTGGACCGAGCACATGCTGCTGCACCTGGTCTCCCGCTACGTGTACGACCGGGACGTGGCCAGCCCGCAGGTACAGTTCGCGCTCACCGAGGTCGCGGACGAGGTACGCCACATGATCATGTTCAGCAACGTGGTACACCGGATCGGATCCCGGACGTACCCGACGCCCAGGCGGATTCTCCACAGTGGACGGCTGCTGAAGTCCACCGCACCGGTCGCCGCACTCTGGGCGCTGATCCTGCTCACCGAGGAGGTCTTCGACCGGGTACAGCGCGAGCTGGCCGCCGCCGAGGACGTGCAGCCCCTGGTCCGCGCGATGGCGCGCATCCACGTCGTCGAGGAGGCGCGGCACATCAGCTTCGCGCGTACCGAGCTGGAACGGTTCGTACCAACCCTCCCCCGTGCCCGCCGGTCCGCGCTGCGTACCATGCTGGCGCTGTCGGTACAGACCTTCCGCCGGGAGCTGTTCAACCCGCTCATGTACGCCCGGGCCGGTCTCGACCCGCGCCAGGCACGCCGCATCGCGATGGCCAACCCGCACAACCGGCAGACGCTCACCTGGGCCGCCGAACGCATCACCGGCTACTACGGCTCCATCGGCCTCATCGGCGGCGCCAGCACCCGCATCTGGCGCCGGGCCGGACTGCTGTGACCGGCCACGACGACGACGGGTACCACGGGCCCGCGACCCTGGTGCTGGACGGGCGCGACTTCGCGGTACACGCGACGCTCGCCGGCGTCTTCCAGCCGCTGGACGGCCGCTACCACTGGTACGGGCGCCTGACCGCACCCGAGGAACTCGTCGAGCTGCTGACCGGTACCCGCCGCACCGCCCTCCTCCGCACCCCCGACGGCTCCGCCGAGGGGCGTATCGGCGACGCGGACGTGTGGGGCCGGTACCGCATCACCGGCACCAGCACCCCACCCTTCCACGTCCCGCACGGCTGACGCGGACTCGAAGGGGCGCAGCCGCCACGCCGCCACCCGGTTGACCCACACCTCGGGCCGCTGCGCGTCCGGCGTGTCCACCCGCAACTGCCGCCGCAGCCAGGTGTACGTCACGCAGTCCGGATGGCGTTTCCCACCGGGAAAGGTCAGCCGGTGCAGGGTCGTCACGAATTCGCTGACCGGGTAGTTGAGGGTGGTCTGGTTCTCGGCGCACGCGGCCAGCAGGACGGCGGTGGCCGGGACCCGCGCCATCGCCGGCGAGTGCGCGAGCGCCGTGGCGTAGCAGGTATCGGCGATGACCACGACCGTTGCCGAGGGTGGCGCGGCGGACAGCAGGGCCGCCGTTTCCACGTGGCGGATGCTGCCGTCGTACAGGTACCAGCCACCGTCGTGGACGCCCGGCACGGCACGTTCGCTGTGGCCGCTGAACGCCACGATGAGCAGCCCACCCGGCCGGGTCCGGGCCACCGCCCCGGTGACCATCCGGCGCACCGTGGCCACCGTCGCATCGGGACCCACCGCCCGGTGCTGGCTGCGTGCGCCGGCCGCGTGGCTCAGCCGCGACAGTCTGTCCACAGTGTCCCGACAGGACAGCAGCCGCGGCCACCCGGTCCCGGGTGGACATGCCACCACATCGGCCCCGATGTGGACCGCCTGTACCGCCTCGGCGCCGGGGCCGGTCACCCCGCCAGGACGGTCAGGCTCGGGACGTGGTCCGGCTCCCCGTCACCCGCGACCGCCAGCATCGGCAGGTGCGCGGCCCAGTCCTGTACCGGCAGCCCGGGCGCCAACGGTGGCGGCGGCGGCCAGGGGTCCTTGTCGGACGGGCGCGCGACCACCTGTACCGCCGCCGGATCGGCCAGCCGCACCTGGGCATCCCGGGTCGTGCGGAGGTAGTACGCCCCCGGTGCCAGCTCCAGCGATACCGTCCCCGGAGGCACCAGCGGCCCGTACCGCTCCAGGCTGGTACCTCGCGTATCGGATGGCACGACCCGGTCGACCCGGACGTGGTCCTGCACGGTCAGCTCGACCTGACTCGGCTCGTGCACGTACAACGCCACCATCAGGCACGTGTACGCGGTCCCTGCCAATCCCGCCAGCATGCTCTCTCCCGGATCTCGCAGTCCTACCGCTCGGGTGTTCCACTCCGTTCCATCCCCGCGCCGCTGAGGAGCAGCCGGACCCGGGCGGGGCACTGGCCCGCCAGGTACAGGAGTTCTCCGGTGGCCGCGTCCGTACCCCCGAGGAACCGGTACTCCTCGCCGGGCTCGTACACCGGTTCCGACGCCGCGGCCGGCAGCGGGCCGCCCCGGCCGTCCGATGCCTCGACGAGCGTCACCGTGATGGTGTCCGGGCCGACCTGGTACGCGGCAGCGGCGGGCACTGTCGCGGCGAGCTGCCACCGGTGCTCGCCGAGCACGCGCACGCCCGTCATGGTCCCGCCGGGCCGGAAAGCCAGTTCCAGCGCCCAGTCCACGACCGCGCCGGCCAGGTCGAGAGTCAGCTCCACGCCCGCGGCGGTCAGCCGCGCCCGGACCGTGGTGGTCAACGTGACACCGTCCCGGGTGCGGCGGTCGAAGCTCATGGCCGCGCTGAACCGACCCTCGTCACCGAGTTCGTAGCGCCCGCGCGCGTCCCGGTCGGGGGCCGCCAACGGCTGGTAGTACGCCTCGGTCAGCCGCTCGGTCAAGGTGACCGTGGTGGGTCGGGTCGGGTCCTGCCGCACGGTCAGTCCGTCGCCGCGGAAGGGACCGCGGCCGAAGAACGTCCGCGAGAGGCGCACGCTGGACAGGACCGCGGTCCCGGCGTACAGGCGAAGGAAGGTGGGCGAGTTCGCCAGACCCGAGCGGATCCGGCCGTGGCGGGGATAGTCCGAGCCGCCGAAGATGACGGTTGTCGTATCCGGGCGGTGGTCCACCAGCAGCCCGGCCGAGCGGAAGACGCGTTGGCGTGGTCGCGGCGGTCCGGCCGGTGGCGGCAGTCGCCGCGCGATGCCGGGGTTCAGCACCAGCTGCGTGGCGGCCTCGGCCGGCGCGGCGATCCCTTGCGCCAGCGCGAGCCCGGCGGCCCAGGCCAGGTCGCCGCGGTCGCGGAGGAGCGCGACCCGGCGCAGCGGGAGTAGGTAGGCGGCCAGGGCCTTCGGGCGGTGCTGGTCCTGGCGGCGGGACAGCACCGTTTCCACGGTCCCGTCGGGCAGGAGCAGGTCGAGCGTGGCCGTGAGGTTGCGGTCGACCGCGTCGACGAGGTCCGGTCGGTCGAAGACCTCGGCGAGGGTGAGCAGTGCCGGGTTGGAGACGTGGGCGGCGTAGTTGGCGCTGCGTTCGGAGTACAACCCGTCATCGTCGATGTCGATCCCCTCGGCCAGCCACCGGTCGACCCGCTTGGCCAGTGCCGGTTGCGGCGAGATCAGGAACAGCCGGGCGAGGGCGGCCGAAAGCTCCCAGCGGTGGTTGGGCGTGTGTACACCCCCGGTGGTCAGTGCCGGGGTCGCCGCCGCCAGCAGCTGGTCCAGGAGCTGTGCAAGCTCCGCGTTGCCGCGGTACCGCCCATCCGCGCGCCTGAGCAGCAGCAGCGCGTCGGCCAGATCGTTGATGCTGAAGGCGGAGTCCGGTGGTGAATCGACGTTGTCCCCGCCCCGGAACAGTCCACTCGGACCCTGCAACACGACGAGCCGGGCGGCGAGGGTGGTCGCGTGCGCGAGCAGGCCGGCCGGGTCGCCCGGGTGACACGCGGCGGCCACGAGGGCTTTGATCCGCTCGGCGAGGTCGCGATGTGTCAGGCTCTCCCACCCGCACCCCGCCGCCTCGGCGACGACGCAGCGCACCCGCTCGTCCAGGGCGGCCCGGACCCGGGCGACGAAGGTGGCGTCGATCTGCTCCGTCACCGCCGGATCAGTCTTTCAGTCCGGCATTGATGTCGGCGTTCATCACGTACTTCTGGAAAATCAGGTAGATGACGACGAGGGGGATCATCGACAGCACCGAGGCGCCCATGAGAACCGACCAGTTCACGTTGTTCGCACCCACGATGGTCGCCACACCGATCTGGAGGGTGAACTTGTTGGGATCGTTGAGGACGATCAGCGGCCAGATGTAGTCGTTCCAGCGCCACTGGAACGAAAAGATCGCCAGCGTCAACATGATGGGGCGGGACAGCGGGAGCATGATCCTGACGAACGTCGACAGCTCGCCCGAACCGTCGATACGCGCCGCTTCCAGGAGGTCGTTCGGCACGGTGAGGAAGAACTGCCGGAACATGAACGTGCCGGTCGCGGTGATCACCGCCGGTACCACGACGGCGGCGAGGTTGTTGTACAGACCCAGGTTGCGGATGACGAGGAACAGCGGGGAGAGGAGCACCTCCCCGGGCAGCATCGTGGTCGCGAGGATGCAGATGGTGAAGCCTTTCAGCCACCAGTTCCGGTACTTCGCCAGGGCGTACCCGCAGGCCGCGCTCGCCACGATGGTGAGAACCGTCGCCGACACCGCGATGATGAGCGTGTTGGCGAAGTACCGCGCGACGTCAAAGCTCGTCCACGCCTTGGTGTACCCCGAAATCGTGGGGTGCTTCGGGAAGAGGGTGAGCGGGTAGGAGAACAGCTCCCCCGCGGGCTTGAACGAGCTGAGCAGGAACCAGAGCACCGGGAAGCCGTACACGACGGCCAGCAACCACATGACGGCGGTCGCCCAGGCTTTCCTGGGCAGCTCCCCGGCCGGGGATCGCTTGCGGCGCAAGGCCGGCGGGCGCGATGCGGTGGACGTGGCCGCCATCTCAGGACTCCTTCCGGCGGTTCATACTCAGTTGCACGATTGCGATAATCATGAGAATCAACATGAGCGCGAACGACGCCGCGCTCGCGTAGCCGATCTGGGCCCGCTTGAAGCCCTTCGTGTAGATGTACTGGACGAGCAGGTTGTTCGTGGTACCGGGGCCGCCGGCGTTGATCGCCTGGATCAGCGCGTACTCCTTCATCGAGTTCAGGATGCTCAACAGCACCACGATGAAGGTGGTGGGCGCGATCGCGGACAGCGTGATTCTCCGGAACTTGGCCCACGAGCCGGCACCGTCCAGCGACGCGGCTTCGTAGTACGCGGTCGGCACGTTCTTGAGCGCCGCGACGTACAGCAGCATGTTGAACGCGGTGCTGGCCCATGCCGCGGCGATGATGACGACGATCAGCGACAGGTTCCCGTTGGATTCCCAGGGCACCGCCTTGCCGCCCAGGGAGGTGATGACATAGTTGACGAGCCCGAAGTTCTCGCCGAACATCCAGCGCCAGATGACACCCGCGATGATCGGGGAGATCAGCCACGGCAGGAAGAAGATCACCCGCGCCACCGCCTTTCCCTTGGTGTACGGGGTGACGAGCATGACCGCGGTGGACAGCGAGAGGACGATCGTCAGCGGTACCACGCCCGCCGTGTAGGTCAGCGTGCGGATCAGCGCCGCGTAGAAGGCGTCGTCGTGCAGCAGCCGGCGGTAGTTGTCCAACCCGACATAGGGTGCCGTGCCGACGCCGGTGTAGCTGGTGAACGAATACATCAGGCCGGTGACGGCGGGCCATACGAAGAACGTGACGAACAGCAGAAGGTTGACCGAAATCAGCACCAGAGGCGCCGCGGTGTACCGGTTCAGGCGGCGCCCGCGCTGGCGCTGCCTTACCGGCTCCGGCCCGCGCCGCACGCTCGCGCGCGACGCCTCGACCGGCGGGTGGATGCTGTCCACCATGGCAATCTCCTTTGACTGAGCCCGTGGTGGCCGCCGGCACCGGAGGGCGCCGGCGACCACCACGGTAGAGCGTCAGCCCAGTTGGGCGTTGAGGCCGGTCACGATGTTGCTTATCGTCTTCTGGACGTCCTGCTGGCCGTTGATGAACTTTGCCATCTCGGTCTTGGTCGGGTCGTCCTGGATCGCCTTGCCCTGGAGGATGAGCGCGGTCTGGGCCCCCTGGCGCGAGGTGGAGATGGGATCGGCGAGCTCGATCTCCTTGTTGTAGAGCGCGAACGCGTCCAGCGCGGCCTGCTTCTTGAACGGGTAGTTCAGCGTGAGGCCGGACTCGACGGACAGGTACCCGTTGGCCGCCGCCAGCTTGGTGTAGTTGTCGCGCTGGAACATGAAGTCCACCCACTGCTTGGCCGCCGATGCGGTGTTGCCGTTGTCGAACGCGACCACGTGGCCGCCGAGGTTGATGTCGGTCGCGTGTACCGGCTGCGCCGGGGTCGGTGCGCTGACCCAGTCGAAGTTGGTGATGCCGTCCGCGAAGTCGGCCACCTGCCAGACGCCGGAGAAGTACGCGACGACCTGGCCGCTCTTGAACAGCGCGTTGGGGTCGGCACCGGAGGTCCAGACCGACTTCGGCATGATCTTGTCATCGTTCATCGACTTGAACTCGGTGAGCGCCTGTACGCTCGCCGCGTCCGGGGTGGCGTATTTGCCGTCGGAGCCGACCTGGAAGCCCTTGCCGCCGTGGGTGTAGATGAACGCACTCAGACGCGCGGGAGAGTTGTCGTACACCAGGTCGTACTTGGCGCCGGTCGCGGTGCGTACCTTCGTCGCCGCCGCCAGGAAGTCGTCCCACGTCCAGGTCTGGTTCGGGTCGGTCGGGTAGGTCACCTTGGCCTTGTCGAACAGGCTCTTGTTGATGAACAGCCCCGCCGCGGTCAGGTCCGACGGGATCGACAGGACCTTCCCGTCCTGCTGGGTGACGATGTCTTTGCGGATCTTGTTGTCCGCGTTGTTCGCGGTCGCGCTCAGGTCCTGGAGCTTGTTCACCCAGATCGTGTCCAGCGACGGCACGCTCGCGGCGTCGGGCAGCGCGTTGGCCTGTGCGGCCTGCCGCAGCTTGTCCTGGTACCCGTCGTAGGGGACGTTCACGATCTCGACGGAGACACCCGTCTTAGCCTGGAATGCCTTGGCGAGATCGGTGTAGCCGGTCAGTTGCGCGGAGGTCGACAGCCAGAACGTGATCTTCTTGACTTGCGAGCCGCTGCCGCCGCCGGAACTGGAGCTGCAGGCGGCGACGGCGAGCACCGCCACAATACCGACCGGCAGCCACCGCCACCGTCGCCAAGCTCTCGCGGCTGTCCTGGATGTGCTCACTACGTACTCCTTGTTGGTCGGGTTTCTTGTGGACGAACGGTCGTGGGACGGGGAAAGCGCTTGCCGCGCCAGGTCAGGTGCCGGTCAGCCGGGGCTGGGGGTGCAGCGTGGGGCCGGCCCTCGCGGGTCCTTGTCAGGTGACCGCCGTGTCGACGCTCCTTCGAACGCGCCGGGTGTCGAGGGTGGCCGCGAGCGTCACCGCATGGGCCACGCCCGCCGGGCCGCGATCGTCAGACACCTTTACAGATGCCGCTTCCACGAGCGGCGCGGGCCGGGGTACACCGGGAAAGGCCGAGCCGTGCCTCGCCCACCGGTCGGAGAGCGACGCCCCCGACCCGGCGAGTAGTGGATTACCCCACACGGTACTGGCCTCCTGGTATCCTTCCCCTCAATCCGATGAGAGTAAGCGTTCCTTCCTTACAAACTCAAGACACGCCTTGATCTCATTTCGACCGTGAGGAGGAGCACCGGCCGATGTACGCCCGGTCGTCAGGCCCCGCCACCGGGGCCGCATCGCCCACGTCGACCACCAACCCCCTGGCCAACAGCTCCGAAGTGGCCCGCAGCTCGGCATACCTGCGGCACGTCAACGAGCGGACGGTGTTCCGGCGCGTCTGCCAGCTGGCACCCATCTCCATCACGCAGCTGGTGCAGGACACCGGGCTGTCCAAGCCGACCGTGGGCCTGGCACTGAACAGGCTGGAGGAGGTCGGGCTGATCGAGCGCGCCGGCCGGCGTACAGGCCAGGCCGGGCGGGCACCGCAGATGTTCGCACCGCGGGCCGAGGCCGGCTGGATCGTGGCCGTGGACGTGGGCCGGTACTGGGTGGCGGTAGCCCTGGCCGACCTCACCGGTACCGTCGCCGCCCAGCTGCGCCGCCGCTCGCCCCGGACCGCGGGTGCGCTGGTCGATCAGATCGGCAGCATGGTCGACGAGGTGCTCCCCGGCCCGCAGGTGACCGCGCAGGACGTGCTGAGCGTGGTCATCGGCAGCCCGGGCGTGTACGACCCGGAGACCCGCCGGGTGCGGCACGCGTCCAACCTGCCCGGCTGGGAGCGGCCGGAGCTGGTGGCCCGCCTCCAGCAACGGCTCGGCGAGCACATCGTGCTCGAAAACGACGTGGATCTCGCGGCCCTCGGCGAGCAAGCCTTCGGCCTCGGGCACGGCGTAGCAGACTTCGTCTACCTGTCCGTCGGCAGCGGGCTGGGCGCCGGCGCGATACTCGGCGGCCGGCTGCACCGCGGCGCGCACGGTGCCGCCGGCGAACTGGCCTTCCTGCCGGTCGCCCCGCCATCCGACCGCCCGGCCGATCCGGCGGTGCTGCGGCGCGGCATGCTGGAGAACCTG
>DATEJJ010000325.1:0-4653 GCA_035278125.1 Rugosimonospora sp. | reverse complement strand
ACCAGAGTCTGCGCGGGCGCCGCGTCGTGGTCGCCAACCTGACCCGGGCGGACGAGCGGGACCGGGTGCTGGACCTGATCGCGCACGCCGACGTGCTGCTCGAAGGCTTCCGCCCCGGCGTCACCGAGCGCCTCGGCCTCGGCCCGGAGGACTGCCTGGCCCGCAACCCGCGCCTGGTCTACGGCCGGATCACCGGCTGGGGCGGCGCCGGCCCGCTCGCCGCGCGCGCCGGGCACGACATCAACTACCTGTCCGTCACCGGCGCGCTGCACGCCGTCGGTCCCGCCGGGCAGCCGCCCGAACCGCCGCTGAACCTGATCGGCGACTTCGGCGGCGGCTCCATGCTGCTGCTCACCGGCGTGCTCGCCGCCCTCTTCGAGCGGGAGCGCTCCGGCCGGGGCCAGGTGGTCGACGCGGCCATGGTGGACGGCGTGGGCCTGCTGCTGCAGATGGTCTGGAGCCTGCGCGGCAGCGGCCTGTGGTCCGACGAGCGCGGCGCCAACCTGCTCGACGGCGGCGCGCCGCACTACCGCACGTACCCGTGCGCGGACGGACGGTATATCGCCGTAGGTGCGCTGGAGTCCGCGTTCTACGCCCAGCTGCTCGACGGGCTGGGCCTGGCCGCCGCCGAACTGCCCGACCGCGACGACCCGGCCAACTGGCCCGCGCTGCGGGAGCGCTTCACCGCTGTCTTCGCCACCCGCACCCGGGACCAGTGGGCGGAGACCTTCGCCGGTACCGACGCCTGCGTCACGCCCGTGCTCCGCTTCGACGAGGTGCCCGGCCACCCGCACGCCGCCGCCCGGCAGGCCCACATCCAACTCGACGGCGTCACCCAGCCGGCGCCGGCCCCGCGCTTCTCCCGCACCCCGCCCGCGCCTCCGGCCGGCCCACCCGCCGCCCCGGTCACCCTCGACGCCGCGCTGGCGCGCTGGCTTCCTCATTGACCGGTACCCGCGGCAGCCGCGCTCAGGGCGGCGCGTCCCGGGACATCACCAGCAGGTCGCAGTCGCCGTACACGGGCTGCGGGGTGTGCTCGGCCGCGACCGCCTCGGCCATCGCCGCGAAGCCCGCCTCGGTCTCCTCCTCGCTCAGGTACTCGAACGTGCACACCGCGCGCAGCCGCAGCCGCTCCGCGTGCTCCGCCAGGCTGGCCGCGAACTCGTACCGGACCCGCTCCACGGCGACCTCGCGCAGCCCGGCCGCCGTGAAGGTGCGTACCACGTCCGGGAGGGCCGGGAACAGCTCCTCCTCCAGCGCCCGGGCCCGGGGGAAGTAGCGGTGCCAGACCAGGTCCGGCATCCGGTCGCCGAACGTGTTGCGGATCAGCAGGGTGCCACCCGGGCGCAGCACCCGCGCGATCTCGGCCGCGGCCGCCGCGCGGTCCGGTACGTGGTGCAGCACCAGGAACAGCAGGACCAGGTCGCAGCTGCGGTCCGGCAGCGGTATCCGGCCCGCCGCCCCGGCCAGGTAGCGGACCCGCTCGTGCCGTGCCGTCTCCTCGGCTACGGCGCGCATCCGGTCCGACGGCTCCACGCCGTACACCGGGCCGCCGAACGCATCCGCCAGCGCGGGCGTGAACCGGCCGGTACCGCAGCCCAGGTCCAGTACGTCGAGCGGGCGGCGGGGACCGGCGTACCGGGCGAAGACCTCCATCCACTGCGAGGTCGCCTCGGGCGTCAGGGCGCGCGCCTTGGCGTACACCGCGTACTGGCGCTGGTCGTAGTCCACGCGTACCCGCATCCCCGCCTCCTGCCGTCCCGGTGTCCGCCGCCACTGTCCGCCGCTATTGTCCGCCCCCGGCGCCCGATAATGGCGGGATGGATGACGCGGTCCGCGCCTACATCGACGCCATCGCGCCGGCGCACCGGCCCCTGTTCGACCGGCTGCACCGGCTGATCCTGGAGGCGCACCCCGACGCCACGGTCACGCTGTCCTACCGGATGCCCACGTACCGGGTCGGCGCACGGCGGCTGTACCTCGGGGTGTGGAAGCACGGCGTCTCCCTGTACGGCTGGGACCAGAGCCGCGACGGTGGCTTCACCGCCCAGCACCCGGAGCTCAAGACCAGCAAGGGCACGCTGCGGCTGCGGCCCGAGGCGGCCCTGGACATCCGGGATGAGGAGCTGCGCGAGCTGGTCCGGCTGGCCCTGGACGGTTAGGCCCGCGGCTAGCTGCGCACCTCGTAGGTGAGCTGCACGAACTGTTCGTTGCGCTCGACCCGGGCGAGCCACAGCCGGGTGGACCGCAGCCGGCGCGGCAGCAGCGGGGCGCCGGCACCGAGGGTGACCGGGGCGACGGACAGCTGGATCTCGTCCAGCAGGCCGTGGTCGGCGAACGCGCCCACCAGCTCGCCGCCGCCGACGAGCCAGATGCCGGCACCGCCGGCCGCGGCGACCATCTCCGCGTGTACCGGCCGCACGTCGCCGCGCACGAACCGGATGTCCGCGCCCGGTACGCGGGGCAGGTCGCGGTGGGTGAACACCCAGCTCGGGACCGCGCCGTACCACTCGGACCAGCGCTGCGGCGCGTCGAGCAGCTTCTCGTTCGCGAGGATCCACTCGTACGTGGTGGCACCCATGGCGAACGCGCCGATGCCGGCGAAGAACTCGGCGAACCGGTTCGGCCCGGCGGACACCTCGAACAGCCAGTCCAGCGAGTTGTCGGGGTCGGCGATGTACCCGTCGATGGTGGTGGCGGTGTAGTACACGGTCCGGCCCGCCCGGTTCCCGGTCATCCCGTTCTCGGTCATCCCGTTCTCGGTCATGCCGTGATTGTGCGACCTCGGTACGACGATTTCCGCGTGCGCGGCAGCGCCTCCGGCGCCTACCGTTACCCGATGCCGGAGGTGGACCGAACCGCGATCAACCGGGCCGAGATCAACCGGGCCAACTGGGACGTGTGGGCCGCGGCGCACGGGCAGGACAGGTACTACGACAGCGCCGGGCTGGTTGGCGGCGGTGACTCGCTGTCGGACCTGGAGCGCGAGGGCGTCCGGCTGGCGGTCGGCGAGGTACGCGGCCGGGACGTCCTGCACGTGCAGTGCCACCTCGGGTTCGACGCGATCTCGCTGGCGCGCCGGGGCGCCCGGGTCACCGGCGTGGACTTCTCCCCGGTGGCGCTGGCCAAGGCGCGGGACCTCGCGGCGCGGTGCGGGGTGGCGGTCGACTTCATGGCGGCGGACAGCACCCGGCTGCCGGCGACGTTGGGCGGCCGGTTCGACCTGGCGTACGCGACGATCGGGGTGCTGTGCTGGATCGACGACGTGGCGGCGTGGATGGCGTCGGTGGCGGGGACGCTGCGGCCGGGCGGTCGGCTGCTGCTGATCGACGGGCACCCGGTGAACGGGATGATCGACAGCGTGGACCCGCTGGTGGTCGGCTTCCCGTACGGGTACGACGGGCCGCACCTGTTCGAGAGCACCGGCTCGTACGCGACGGCCACCGAGCCCACCACGAACGTGCAGTACGCGCACTCGCTCGGCGAGGTGATCGGCGCGGCGCTCGGTGCCGGCCTGCGCCTGGTGCACTTCGCGGAGCACCTCGACGCACCGGTCGACGTCCGTGGTGCCGGGCACCCGGAAGCGGACGGCCGGTACCGGCTGCGGGTGCACGGGTACTGCCTGCCGCTGCTGTACACGCTGGTCGCGGCGCGGGCCGGGTGAGGTCAGCCGGGCGGTTTGCGGCGGATACGGTAGTGCAGCACCAGGAACGGCAGCCCGAAGACCCGGAAGGCGTGCTCGGCGCGCAGCTCGTCCGCCTCGACGTACACGTCGAGGCGCTCGGCGAAGCCGTGCACGGCCAGCGCCGTGAGCGCCCGTGTCTCCGGGTCGATGGAGGTCAGGTAGTGGCCGGGCTGGTCGAGGTCGGCGCTGCCCCGGCTGGTCAGGACCAGCCCGCCGCCGGGGCGGGGGTACGGCGCGAGGGTGGCGGTGAAGCTGGCCTGGGGTAACGGGAAGCCGACGCTCACGTACCCCCGCCCGGCCAGCCGGTAGGTGGTGTATATGCCGACATAGATGGGCTCGTCCGTGTCGGCGAACGAGCGGATCCAGCCGCGTACCGCCACCGCCTGCTCGCCCGGCAGCGTGATCGTGTCGATCCGGCTGCGTACCCCGCGCTGCGCCGCGCGCTGGTTCATCGGCACGTTCGCCTGCCCGAGCGGGCGCGCCACCAGGGTCCGGTACAGCAGGTAGCCGGGGCGTACCCACAGCCGCCACTCGGGCTCGATGTCCAGCGCGAACCGGGTGGTGTGCTGGTAGAACTCGCGCACCAGCGGGTGCACGCCGGCCGGGTCGAACTGCGGCCCGGCCAGCTCGTCCAGGGAGGCCACGATGCCCACGTCGGGGGCGTCCGGCCGGTACGCGCCGCCCAGCACCTCGGCCAGCTCGCGCACGTACCCGGTGCCGACGTACCGGCCGCGCGCCGCCAGCGGTACCACGAAAGGCAGTTTCTCCGCCGGCACCCGCTCGGCCAGCAGGCTGACCTGGGGGTTGCGGAACAGCGCGGCGGACAGCGCCCTGTAGGCGACCACGGTGAGCGCGGCGACCACGGCACCCGGCGCGGCATGGCCGGCGACGCCCAGCGCCGCGAACCCGACGGCGGCGCCCACCGGTGGCCCCAGCACGACCTTCTGCGGGCGCAGCGCGAGCAGGCC
>DATEJJ010000324.1:0-2667 GCA_035278125.1 Rugosimonospora sp. | reverse complement strand
CGCACCGCGGTCTGCCGCGCGGAGGGTGGCCAGGCGGAGCACCACGCCGCCGGGATCCTGGAGTCGCCGGCGTTCCAGCTGCTCAGCCGCACCATGGACGATCTGGTCGCGGCCGGGCTGGTGCGGCCCGAGCGCCGGCCGATCGGGGAGAGCGCTGCCTGGTCCGCCGCGCACGGGCTGGCCATGCTGCTGCTGGACGGGCCGCTCGCCGGGCTGCCGGCCGAGCAGCGCGAGCCGCTGGTCGAGGGGGTACTCGATACGGTGATCGCCGGCTTGTGCGGCCTGCCCGGCATCTGATCGGATACCGAGGTTCGCGGCGTACTGTCGCGGCGGACCGGGTACGGACGGGTGGAGCGGGAAGAGGTGGGCGCGCGTGGAGCTGGCGGGCGAGCGGGTACTGGTGACCGGCGGTGCGGGATTCGTCGGGCGTACCGTCGTCGACGCCCTGTGCTCGCGTGGGGCCCGGGTGGTCGTGTGTGACAATTCGCCCTACCCGGGCGACGGGGTCGAAACGGTCGTGGGTGACCTGCGCGATCCGGTGGTACGGGACAAGGCGGTACAACCCGGCACCACCGCCATCGTGCACCTCGCCGCGGTGACCTCGGTCCTCGGCTCGCTGCGCGACCCGGGGCTGGTCCACGAGGTCAACGTGGACGCCACGGCCGGCCTGCTGGAGCTGGCCCGGCAGCGCGAGGTGCCCCGGTTCCTGATGTCCTCCACCAACGCGGTGACCGGCGACGTGGGTACCGCCACCATCCACGAGGGACTGCCGCTGCGCCCGCTCACCCCGTACGGCGCGACCAAGGCGGCGGCGGAGATGCTGCTCTCCGGGTACGCCGGCGGGTACGGGCTGGCCGGCTGCGCGCTGCGCCTGACCAACGTGTACGGGCCGGGCATGGCGCACAAGGACAGCCTGGTGCCGCGGCTGATGCGGGCCGCGACGTCGGGCGCGACGGTGCAGGTGTACGGCAGCGGCACCCAGGTACGCGACTTCGTGCACGTCCACGACGTGGTGGCCGGGCTGCTGGTGGCGTGGCGCGCGGGTCACGTGGGGCCGCTGGTCATCGGGGCCGGCCGGTCGGTCAGCGTGCTCGACCTGATCGACGCCGCGCGCCGGGTGACCGGACGACCCCTGCCGGTGGAGCACGTACCGCCCAAGCGGGGCGAGATGCCCGCGGTGATCGTGTCGATCGAGCAGGCCCGCGCGCTCGGGTACCGGCCGTCGGTGGACCTCGACGAGGGGCTGGCGGGCGTGTGGGCCGATCTGCGATGAACCGGCTGGGTACCGCCGCGCGCCGGCACTGGTTCTTCCTCGCCCTGCTGGCGCTCGGCGTGGCGCTGCGGGTCGTGGTGATGGTCGCGTACCGGCCGATCTCGTTCTACATCGACTCGCTCGGCTCGTACCTGTCCAGCATGTCCACACTGGACCCGAGCGGGCAGGATCCGATCGGGTACGACGTGCTGCTGCTCAAGCCGGTGCTCTGGCTCGGCTCGCTGAGCACGCTGGCCGCGGTGCAGCACCTGCTCGGCATCGGCATGGCGGTCCTCACCTACGCCTTCATTGTCCACAAGGGACAATTGCGCGCGGGCCGCTGGCGAGCGGTCGCGGCGCTGGCCACGGTGCCGATCCTGCTGGACGCGTACCAGCTCCAGATCGAGCACCTGATCATGTCGGACGCGCTCTTCCAGGCCATGCTGGTGGGCGCGCTCGCGCTGCTCGCCTGGCCGGACCGGCCCTCGCTCTGGCGGGTGGCCGTGGCGGGGCTGGTGCTCGGCGCGGCCACCACGGTACGTGCGGTCGGGGTACCGGTCGTCGTGGCCGGGCTGGTGTACCTGCTGTGGGCGGCGCGCCCGTGGTCGCGCAAGGTGCTGCTGTCCGGCGTACTCGCGCTCTGCTTCGCGCTGCCGGTGGGCGCGTACGCGGTGCGCTTCGAGCAGTTCAACGGGCGGTACGGACTGTCCAATGTGGCCGGACACAGCCTCTACGGGCGGGTCGCCACGTTCGCGGACTGCACCGGCGTGGCCCTGCCGCCGTACCAGCGGGTGCTCTGCCCGACCACCCCGGTCGCGCAGCGGCTGGGCCCGGACTACTGGTCGCACGACGTCGCCTCGCCGGCCAACAAGCCCTACTACATCCCGCCCGGCAAGACCGGCGACCAGGTGCTGCAGGAGTTCTCGGTGCGCATCATCGAGCACCAGCCGCTGGCCTTCGCCCGCTCGGTGCTGGGCGACGCGCTGCGGCTGTTCTCCTGGCAGCGCACCGACGGCCGGGACACCGGGCAGCCGCCGATCGAGCGGTGGCGGTTCCAGACCACCTTCCAGGAGTACCCGCCGGTGGTCACCGCGCAGACCGCGGCCGCCGCCGGCGCGGCGTACGGCGGCGGCGCGCCGCATGTGGTCACCCCGCTGGCCACCGCGCTGCGCTGGTACCAGCTGCATGTCGGGTACACGCCGGGGCCGGTGATCGCGCTGTGCCTGCTGCTCGGGCTGGCCGGCCTGGTCCGCCGCTCGCCGCTGCGCGCCACGCTGCTGCTGTACCTGCTCGGCGCCGGCTCGGTGCTGCTGATGGGCGACGTGTACGAGTTCTCCTGGCGCTACCAGCTGCCCGGGTACGCGCTGCTCCCGGCGGCCGGCGTGCTCGGCCTGGCGGCCCTGCTGCACCGGCGG
>DATEJJ010000323.1:0-4246 GCA_035278125.1 Rugosimonospora sp. | reverse complement strand
CCGAGGTGGTCGTGGCCGCGCGCCGCCCGCCCGCGGCGACCGAGGCCGGCATCACCTTCCTGGCCGCCGACGTGCGCGAGCCGGAGCAGGCGGCGGGGCTGGTCCGGGCCGCCGCACAGCTCCTGGGCCGGTTGGACATCGTGGTGAACAACGCCGGCGGCTCCCCCGTGGCGCCCGCCGCCGACGCCTCGCCCAACCTCATCACCGCCGTCGTGCGGCTGAACCTGCTCGCGCCGTTCTTCGTCGCGCAGGCCGCCTACGCGGTCATGCGCGAGCAGCCGGAGGGCGGGCAGATCATCAACATCGGCAGCGTGGCCGCGCTGCGCCCGGCGCCCGGCACCGCCGCCTACGCCGCCGCCAAGGCCGGCCTGGCCGTGCTGACCCAGGCGCTCGCCCTGGAGTGGGCGCCCACCGTGCGGGTCAACAGCGTGATGGCCGGCCTGGTGCGCACCGAAGACGCCGCCGGCCACTACGACAACGAGCCGGCGATCGCCGCCACGGTACCCCTCGGCCGCCTCGCCACCCCCGGCGACATCGCCGACGCCTGCCTGCTGCTCACCTCACCGCTGGCCGGATACATCACCGGCACCAACCTGGTCGTCGACGGCGGCGGCCAGCGACCGTCCTTTGTGGATGCCGGACGCGGAGGCCAGGATGTCCACACTGGACGATGAGCCGTTCCGCGAGCGCGTCCGCGGCTGGCTGTCCGGGCACCTGACCGGCGAGTTCACCGCGCTCATCGGCGCCGGCGGTCCCGGGCGCGAGCACGAACAGATCGAGCTGCGCACCGCGTGGGAGCGCGAACTGGGCGCCGCCGGCTGGATCGGCCTGGCCTGGCCGGCCGAGCACGGCGGCGGCGCCGCGAGCATCGCGCGCCAGGTTGCGTTCTTCGAGGAGTACGCGCGCGCCGGCGGCCCCGGGCGGCTGTCCCACATCGGCGAGTACCTGCTCGCCCCGACGCTCGTCGCGTTCGGCACCCCCGGGCAGTGCCGGCGGTTCCTGCCCCCGATCGCCGCCGCGCGGGAGTTCTGGTGCCAGGGGTACTCCGAACCGGACGCCGGCTCCGACCTCGCCGCCGTCCGCACCCGCGCGGTACGCGACGGTGACGTATGGCGTATCACCGGTCAGAAGGTGTGGACGTCGCTGGCACACATGGCCGACTGGTGCTTCGTGCTGGCCCGTACCGACCCGGCCGCTCCCAAGCACCGCGGCCTGTCCTACCTCCTGGTGCCGATGCGCCAGCCGGGCGTGCAGGTGCGCCCGATCCGGCAGCTGACCGGCACCTCCGAGTTCAACGAGGTGTTCTTCGACGACGCGGTGACCGCGGCGGAGAACATCGTGGGCGCGCCCGGCGACGGCTGGCGGGTGGCCATGGGCACCCTCGGCTTCGAGCGCGGCGTGGCCACCCTGGGCCAGCAGATCGGCTTCGCCCGCGAGCTGGAGGCCGTAGTGGAGACCGCCCGGGTGCGCGGGCTGCTGGACGATCCGGTGTACCGGGACCGGATCGCGGACGCCTGGATCGGCCTGCGCGTGCTGCGCCAGCACGCCCTGCGTACCCTCTCCGGACCGCCCGATCCCGCTGCCGCCTCCGTGGCCAAGCTGCTCTGGGCGCCGTGGCACCAGCGCCTGGGCGAACTGGCCCTGGCCGTCGCCGGCCCATCGTCCACCGTGCTGCCCGGCGGCGCCGAAGAGTACCCGCTGACCGACGCGCAGCGGCTGTTCCTGTTCACCCGCGCGGACACCATCTACGGCGGCTCCGACGAGATCCAGCGCAACATCCTCGCCAACCACCTGCTCGGCCGGTAGGGACGCATGGACTTCACCTTCACCCCGGAGCAGGACGAGCTGCGCGCCGTCGTGCGTACCCTGCTGCGCAACGAGCCCGCCGGTACTCCACAGTGGACAGCACTGGCCAAGCTCGGCGCCTGCGGGCTGGCGGTACCCGAGGAGCACGGCGGGTTCGGCGCCGGCCTGGTCGAGGTGGGCGTGGTACTGGAGGAGGCGGGTGCCGCGCTGTCCTCCGTGCCGTACCTGTCCACAGTGGTCGCCGCCGCCGCCATCGAGCACGGTGTCCTGCTGCCGGACCTCGCCGCCGGCACGCTCGTCGGCACCGTCGCCCTGGGTACCCCCTGCACCGTCCGTGACGGCCTGTTGAGCGGTGTGGCGGACCACGTCCTCGACGGGGACGTGGCCGACGTCGTCATCGTGTCCACAGTGGACGGCCTGTACGCCGCACGGGTCGCCGACGCCACCCGCGAGGTACCCGGCACCCTGGACCAGACCCGCGGCCAGGCGCGCCTGGTGTTCACGGATACGCCCGCGACGCGGGTGGCCCCGCCCGGGGGCGTGCGGCGGGCGCAGGACCTGCTCTGGGCGGCGCTGGCGGTGGAGTCGGTCGGGGTGGCCCGGGCCAGCCTCGCCATGACCGTCGAGTACCTGCGCACCCGCCACCAGTTCGGCCAGCCCCTGGCCGCCTTCCAGGCACTCCGGCACCGGGTGGCGGACCTGTACGTGGCCGTGGAGGCGGCGACGTCCAGCGCCTGGTACGCGCTGCGGGTCGCGGGTACCGGCGAGTTCGCGGTAGCGGCGCCGCTCGCGAAGCTGGTCGCCACGCAGGCGGCGTACCAGGTGACGGCGCAGGGCATCCAACTGCACGGGGGTACCGGCTTCACCTGGGAGCACGACGCGCACCGGTACTTCAAGCGGGCCACCGCGAACCAGGCCCTGTACGGCGACCCGCTGACCCTGCGCCGCATCATCGCCGAGCGCGGCGGCGCCCTGGACTGACACCCAGCGTGGTAGTACCCGCGCCGTGGCGGGACGTGCTGCCACGGCGTGTGGCGGCCCCTCGCTGATCCCGGTCGTACGCTCGATCAACGCCGCTGGCACCTGGCGCGATACCGCGATCGGTGCCCTGCGTCACGCCGATGCGGTCGTCTGGGGAGGCGTGTATCCACGCGGAGAAGGGTCGTGGTATCACCATGGGTCTCAGGCGTCGCGCCGGCCTGGGCATGTTTGCCCTCGGCATCGGCTATTTCCTGTCCTTCACGCCGTACAGCGCCCTGGCCAAAGCCATGTCCAGCGGCCTGCTCCCCGGCATGCACCGCCCGGTCACCGGACCCGAACTCCTCCCCTCCTCCGCCCTGGGCCTGCTCGCCGGCATGGTGATCTTCCTACTCATCAGCGGCTGGTGGCGGCAGGCCCGCACCCGCCAGCTCGGCCGCTGGCGCATCCCGTTCCCCGGCCGCGAAACCGCCCGATCCGCGTTCTTCATGTCCCTGATCGTCGGCACCACCACCCTCAACTTCAGCTTCGTCGGCGTGTCCATCCTGTTCGTCCTCGTCCTGGAACGCCTGGAAACCATCGTCCTGGCCCCCAGCATCGACCTCATCCGCCGCCGCCGCATCCGCACCTACTCCTGGATCGCCCTGGGCCTGTGCGCCCTGGCCGCCGCCGTCACCCTCGCCGACGTCCACAACTACCGGCTGACCCTGTTCGCCGCCCTGAGCATCATCACCTACCTCGCCGGCTACACCGGCCGCTTCGACGTCATGAGCCGCCACGCCAAAACCGGCACCCCCGCCGACCGCCGCTACTTCGTCGAAGAACACATGACCACCCCCCTCATGCTGCTACTGGTCCTCGGCGTCTTCGCCCTCATCGGCCAGGGCACCGCGATGCAGTCCCTGCGCTACGGCTTCACCACCTTCCTGACCACCCCCATCGCCCTGTACGGCATGCTCATCGGCCTGTGCTACGAGGCCCTGTTCATCTTCACCACCCACATCTTCCTGGACCGCCGCGAATTCGCCTTCGGCATGCCCGTCCACGTCTGCGCCAGCCTGCTCGCCGGCATCGCCTCCTCCCTGATCCTGCAAGCCGTCTACCACACCGCCCCACCCAGCACCGCCCAGTTCGCCGCGGCCGGCTGCGTCGCCGCCGCCGCCGTGGTGCTCAGCTACCCGACCCTGGTCGCGGTGCTCCGGCCCCGGCTGCGCCCGGCCGCCGGGCGGATGCTGCTGTTCGTCTGCGGCGGCAACACCTGCCGCTCGGCCATGGCCGAGGCCATCGCCCACGCCGAACTCGCCACCCACGGCCTGGACTCCTGGCAGGTCGCCAGCGCCGGCCTGACCGCCACACCCGGCACCCCCCTCACCGCCGAGGCCGCCACAGCGCTACGCGACCTGGGGGTACCCACCCGGCCACACCGCTCCCGCCGGCTCACCCCCCGGATGCTGTCCCGCGC